>NZ_JBEXLA010000005.1:0-240341 GCF_040609715.1 Streptomyces sp. NPDC004610
TCCGACTCCAGGACGACCTCCACCCCCTCGGGAAGATGGTTCGGGATCAGCGTCGGCAGCCCGATGCCCAGATTCACGTACTGCCCGTCCTCCAGTTCACGCGCGGCCCGCGCGGCCATCTCCTGCCGGGTCCAGGCCATCAGCTGCTCACCGTCCGCCGCTCGATCTTCTTGTCCGCCGCCTGCCCCGGGGTCAGCGCCACCACCCGCTGCACGAAGATGCCGGGCAGATGCACCGCGTCCGGATCGATCTCCCCGGGCTCCACCAGCTCCTCCACCTCCGCGACGGCGGTCTTCCCGGCCATCGCGGCGAGCGGGTTGAAGTTGCGGGAGGCCTTGCTGAACACCAGATTCCCGTGCCGGTCACCCCGGGCCGCCCGCACCAGCGCGAAATCGGTACGGATCCCCCGCTCCAGCACATACCCGACGCCGTCGAACTCCCGGACCTCCTTCGCCGGGGACGCCACCGCCACCCCGCCGGACCCGTCGTAGCGCCACGGCAGCCCGCCCTCGGCGACCTGCGTGCCCACCCCGGCCGGAGTGTAGAAAGCGGGAATCCCCGCACCCCCGGCACGCAGCCGCTCCGCGAGAGTGCCCTGCGGGATCATCTCCACCTCCAGCTCCCCGGCCAGATACTGCCGGGCGAACTCCTTGTTGGCCCCGATGTACGACCCCGTGACCCGCGCGATCCGGCCCGCAGCCAGCAGCACCGCCAGACCCGACTCCATCGCACCGCAGTTGTTCGACACCACCGACAGCCCGCCCGTACCGCGCTCGTACAGCGCCTGGATCAGGGTGCTCGGCACCCCGCTGAGCCCGAAACCGCCCACCGCGAGCGACGCGCCCTCCGGCACATCACCCACCGCCACCGCGGCCGAGGCGACCACCTTGTCCATCAGCCTGCCGCCAGATCCGACGGGTGCTGTGCCAGGGGTGTGACCTCGATGGTCATATAGGGGTGGAGCGGGAGGTTCCACAGGATCCGGTGCAGCGCCTCGTTGTCCTGGACGTCGAAGACACTGATGTTGGCGTACTGCCCGACGCATCGCCAGATGTGCGCCCACTCGCCGGACTTCTGGAGGGTCTGGCAGTAGGCCCGCTCCCGGGTCAGCAGGTCGGCGCGGACCTCGGAGTCGAGATCGGGCGGGAGATCGACGTCCATGCGCACCGCGAACAGCACCGTGTTCACGCCCTGTCGAGGACGAACGCGTAGGTGACTTCGCGGTCCTTGCCGTTCGCGGCCAGGCCGGGTTCGAGGATCAGCTCGGGTTTGACGGCGGAGGCGATGTCGTCGGTGACATGGCTGCCGCCCTTGAAGTACAACTGGGTGGTCACGGGCTGGTGTCCGGGAGCAGTGACCTTGAGGTGCAGATGGGCGGGGCGCCAGGCGTGCCAGCCCGCGGCGGCGATCAGCCTGCCGCAGGATCCGTCCGTCGGTATCTGGTAGGGCGCCGGCTCGACGGTGTGGATCCCGAAGCGGCCCTCGCCGTCGACGCTGACCGTGCCGCGCAGGTTCCATTCCGGCAGGTCCGGGGCGAACTGCGAGTAGTAGCCGTCGGCGTCGGCCTGCCAGATCTCCAGGGTGGCCCCGGCCAAGGGGGCACCGCTGACGCTCGTCACCTGCCCCTGGAAGAGCAGGCCGGTGCCCCTCTCGTCCTCGCGCATGGGCAGCGTCGCCCGTGCGTCGAGGGCCGGGGCGCCGGGAACGTAGTAGGGGCCCTCGATGGTGCCCTTGCTGCCTTCCCGATTCTCCGCAGCGACTTCCTCGACGACGTGCTCGATCCACACGTCGAGGAAGAGCGGCCACTCGCCGTCCTCGCCCACCCGGATGAGCCATGCCTTGAGGGCGTCGTACTCGGCGTAGGTGACCTTGTGGCGGCGGATGATGTCGTGTGCGGCGCTGAGAAGCTCGGTGACGAGGGTGTCGACACGCTTGGTGTCGACGTCGGCCGTCCCCGCGCCCTGTCTGGTGCGGAACTGCTCGGTGGCGGCGGCGCCGGACGCGGCTGCGGTGGCCCGTTCGGTGGTGATGTCGGTCATGGTCTGTCTTCCGTCCCTTGGAGGATGCGTCTGAGGAGGGGATGCCGGAGGTGTGAGGTGTGAGGAGGTACTGGGCGCCGATGAGGCGTCAGGCGTGAGGAGGTACTGGAGGCGCCGATGAGGCGTCAGGTGTCCAGGCGGTAGCGCGCCAGTTTGTCCGGGTCGATGTCGATGCCGAGTCCGGCGCCTTCGCGGATGTGCAGGGTGCCGGACTCGATGGTGAGCGGCTCGGTGAGCAGGTCGTCGGTCATGTCGAGGAAGTTGGACAGTTCACCGGCGTGCAGTGCGGCGGAGCGGTGTGCCGCGCCGAAGGCGACCGCGCACAGGGTGCCGATCTGGCCGTCGATCTGGTTGCCCAGCACCGTCTCCACTCCGAGGCCCTCGCACAGGTGCAGCACGCGCTGGGAGCCGGTGAAACCGGTGCGGGCGGTCTTGATGCTGATGGCGGTGGCCGAGCCGCCGAGGAGTTCCCGGGTCACCTCGGCCGCGCTGGTGGCGCTCTCGTCGGCGATGAAGGGGACCGTGCTCTGCCGCACGAGCCACCGGCGGGACAGCACATCATCGGCCGGGCACAGTTCCTCGGCGAAGGTCAGACCGAGGTCGGCCATCTCCCGCAGGGCCCGCGCGGAATCGGAGGCACTCCAGCCCCGGTTGCCGTCGATGTAGAGGTCGATGTCCGGGCCGAGCGCTTCGCGCAGGCCGCGGCAGGCTGCGACGTCCTCGGTGTAGGGCTTGCGGCCGACCTTCACCTTGAACGTGGTGATGCCGTAGGTGTCCCTGATCCGTATGGCGTCCGCGACCATGTCCCCGACCGGGGCGAAGCCGACCATGTGACTGACCCGCATGCGGTCCGTGTAGCCGCCGAGCAGCCCGGAGACCGGCATGCCCGCTGCCTGGCCGAGAATGTCCCACAGCGCCATGTCGAGGGCGGATTTGGCGGCGGGGTTGCCGACGGTCCGGTCGAGACGCTCGTGGACGGCTTCCCGTTCCAGTGGGGTCAGCCCGAGGATCTGCGGCGCGAAGATCTTCTCGATCACCGCGACGATCGACTCCTGGGTCTCGCCGTAGGTGTAGGGGCGGGGTGGTGCTTCGGCGGTCCCCGTCAGCCCTTCGTCGGTGTGCACCCGTACCAGGACGTGCTCGGCGACGTGGACTTCACCGCTCGCGAACTTCAGTGGTTTCGCGTAGGGAATGGCGAAGGGTATCGCCTCGATCCCGACGATCTTCATGCCACTCCTTCGATTCCGTGAAGAAAGATGCCGTTGCGCTCCAGCACCGTCAGGAGGTGATGCAGCAGGGGGGAGGTATCGTCCGTGCGCCAGGCCAGGGCCAGCGGAACGGACGGGGCGTCCGCGCCCTCTATGGCCTTGCACAGCACGCCCTCGCGGGGAGCGGAGCGGATGGAGTCCGGCAGGACGGCGATGCCCAGACCGGCGGCGACCAGGGCCAGGGCGGCCGACGTCTCGGTGACCTCGTACGCGCAGTGCGGATAGAAGCCGCTGGTGAGACAGGTGCGGACGACCGCGTCATTGACCACGGAGCCGAGGGTGGCCCCGTACATGATGAAGTCCTCGTGACGCAGGTCCCCGATACGGACCAGGTCGGCCCCGGCGAGCCGGTGTCCGCTCGGTACGACGGCGACCAGCGGCTCGTCGGCCAGCGCCCGATGGGTGATGCCTTCCTGGCGGATCGGCGGGCGCAGCACACCGACGTCGAGCCGCCGTTCGATCAGCGCCGACTCCTGGGCGGGTGTGAGCATCTCGGTGTGCACCTCCATCATCGCGTGCGGCATCTCCCGCTTGAGCAGCCGTGCCAGTACGGGCAGTTGGCGGTACGAGGCGGAGCCCGTCAGGCCGACCCGGAGCACCCCCTCCACACCGGTGGCGAGGCGTCCCACCCTCGCCACCGCCTCGTCGACTGCCTTGAGGATGTGTTCCACATCGGTGCGGAACACCTCGCCCGCACCGGTCAGGACGACCTGACGGGTGGTGCGGACGAACAGGTCCACCCCGAGTTCCCGCTCCAGGCGGCGGATCGCCTGGGACAGCGGCGGCTGTGCCATGTGCAGCCGTTCCGCCGCCTTTCCGAAATGGCAGGTCTCGGCGACTGCCAGGAAATAGCGAAGATTTCGGAGCTCCATCGGGCCGACCCCTTTCCTCGGGGGCCTCGAATGTGCTCCAGCGTAGGAATCGAACCCCATACGGCACAAATACTTGATGGCATCGTATTGAGACGTACGGGATATCAATACCCCCCTGGGTCAACCCTGGGGGATTGTCTGGGGCCGACTCTTCATGTCGCTGTCATGGTGCTGAAAGGCACTGGTGACGAGGCCGGCCCGTCCGGCGGCCCGGTCGAGCGAAAGGGACGGGATCATGGCCGATGACTTCAGCCGCGCACGGACCATCCTTGAGGACGCCCTCGTGGAGGACCCGGACAGCGGTGTGTACCGGGTCCGCAGGAGCGTCTTCACCGATGAGGAACTCTTCGAGCTGGAGATGAGACATATCTTCGAGGGGAACTGGATCTATCTCGCGCACGAGAGCCAGATCCCGGACATCGGAAGTTACTTCACGACCTACATCGGCAGGCAGCCCGTCGTCATCTCCCGTGACAAACAGGGTGAGTTGCACTGTCTGGTCAACGCGTGCAGTCACCGCGGCGCGATGCTGTGCCGCCGGAAGACCGACAACCGGACGACGTTCACCTGCCCTTTCCACGGCTGGACCTTCAGCAACAGCGGCAAGCTGCTCAAGGTGAAGGACCCGCGCGACGCCGGGTACCCGGAGCAGTTCAACACCGACGGCTCGCACGACCTGAAGAAGGTCGCCCGGTTCGAGAACTACCGGGGGTTCCTGTTCGCCAGCCTGAGCCCGGACGTGAAACCCCTGACCGAGCACCTCGGTGACGCGGCCGTCGTCATCGACATGATCGTCGACCAGTCCCCGGAGGGTCTGGAGGTCCTGCGCGGCTCCTCGACGTACCACTACGACGGCAACTGGAAGCTCCAGGCGGAGAACGGCGCCGACGGCTATCACGTCTCCGCGACCCACTGGAACTACGCCGCCACCCAGGCCCGCCGTACCTCCGGCGAGTCGAAGAACGAGACGAAGACGATGGACGCGGGCGGCTGGTCCAAGCAGAAGGGCGGCTTCTACTCCTTCGACCATGGCCATCTGCTGCTGTGGACCAAGTGGCTCGATCCGACGAACCGTCCGCTGTACGGGAAGCGGGACGAGCTGGCCGCCGAGTTCGGCCCGGAGAAGGCCGACTGGATGATCGGCGTCTCCCGCAATCTCTGCCTCTACCCGAACGTCTATCTGATGGACCAGTTCAGCTCCCAGATCCGGCACTTCAGGCCCCTCTCGGTCGACCGGACCGAGGTCACCATCTACTGCATCGCCCCCAAGGGCGAGCCGGCCGAGGACCGGGCCCGCCGCATCCGGCAGTACGAGGACTTCTTCAACGCCACCGGTATGGCCACCCCCGACGATCTGGAGGAGTTCCGCTCCTGCCAGAAGACCTACCTGGCCGAGTCCATGCCCTGGAACGACCTCAGCCGCGGCGCCGTGCACCAGCTCGACGGTCCCGACGAGGACGCCAAAAAGATCGGCATCACCCCCCTCGTCAGCGGGGTGCGCACCGAGGACGAGGGCCTCTACCCCATCCAGCACGGCTACTGGCGCCAGACCCTGCGTGACGCTCTGGGAGTGACGAAGTGACCACGGCCATGGGTGAGATGACACTGGAGGCGGTCCGCCGGTTCCTCTACCGCGAGGCCCGGCATCTGGACGACCGCGAGTTCGAGAAGTGGCTGGAGTGCTACCACCCCGAGGCCGAGTTCTGGATGCCGGCCTGGGCCGACGACGACGAACTCACCCGCGACCCGCAACGCGAGATCTCCCTGGTCTACTACCCGAGCCGGGCAGGTCTTGAGGACCGGGTGTTCCGTATCCGCACCGACCGCTCCAGCGCGACCAGCCTGCCCGAGCCGCGCACCGGCCACAACATCACCAATGTGGAGATCACCGGCCGCGACGGCGACCTGCTCGACGTGCGCTTCAACTGGTTCACGCTCTACTACCGCTACCAGACGACCGACACCTACTTCGGCACGTCCTTGTACCGGCTCGACACCACCGGCCCCGAGCCGCTGATCCGCAGCAAGAGGGTCATCCTCAAGAACGACTACGTGCATCACGTCGTCGACATCTACCACGTCTGACCACCTCGAAATGAGCAACCCCATGCCTTTCCAGGTCGCCCTGAACTTCGAGGACGGCGTCACCCGGTTCATCGAGTGCCGTCCGCACGAGACCGTCGCCGAGGCCGCCTACAAGGCCCGCATCAACATCCCTCTCGACTGCCGCGACGGCGCCTGCGGTACCTGCAAGTCCCGGTGTGAGTCGGGCAGTTACGACGGCGGCGACTACATCGACGAGGCGCTGACCGAGGAGGAGGCGGGGCGCGGCTACTGTCTGCCCTGCCAGATGACCCCGCACAGTGACCTCGTCCTGCGTATCCCGTCCTCGTCCGCCGCCGCGAAGACCGCCGCCGTCCGGCACACCGCCGCCCTCACCTCCCTCCGGCGCCTCTCCGCCACCACCGCCGAGTTCACCCTCGACGTCGACGACCGGGCGGGGCTGGACTTCCTGCCCGGCCAGTACGTCAACATCGCCGTCCCGGGCACGGACCTGACCCGTTCGTACTCCTTCAGTTCGGGGCCCGGCGGGCGGCAGGTGTCCTTTCTCGTCCGGATCGTCGAGGGGGGCGCGATGTCCACCTATCTCGGCGAGCGCGCCAGAGTGGGCGACCGCATCGAATTCACCGGCCCGATCGGCAGCTTCTACCTCCGTGAACCCACCCGTCCCGTCCTGCTGCTGGCGGGCGGCACCGGCCTCGCACCCCTGCTGTCCATGCTGGAGCGGATGGCCCAGCGTCCGCCCGCGCACCCGGTCCATCTGATCTACGGCGTCACCACCGACCAGGACCTCGTCCATCTGGACACCCTGGAGGACTACCTGCGGACCCTTCCCGGCTTCACCTTCGACCACTGCGTGGCGGACGCGTCGAGCACCGCCCGCAACAAGGGTTTCGTCACCGGACTCATGGACGCCGGCACCCTCCACGACGGTGGCGCGGAGGTGTACCTGTGCGGACCGCCGGCCATGGTGGAGGCGGTGCGCGACCGGATCGCGGCCCTCGGGGTCGCTCCGGCGGGCTTCCACTACGAGAAGTTCACCCCGGCCGCGACCGTCGCGTCGCTCGCAACGGCGGAGGCGGCATGAGCGTGCACACAGGCCGGTTCGCTGGAAGGACCGCCGTCGTCACCGGCGCCGGGCAGGGTATCGGCCTTGCGGTGGCCCGCCGGCTCGCCGCCGAGTCCGCACAGGTCGTGCTGGTGGACCGCGCCGACACGGTCCGGGACGCGGCGAAGGATCTCGGCGCCCGCGCGGTCCTCGCCGACCTGGAGACCTACCAGGGCGCACAGGCAGCCATCACAGCGTCCCTGGAACTGCTCGGCCGGATCGACGTCCTGGTCAACAACGTGGGCGGCGCCATCCGCTTCAAGCCGTACGAGCACTACACCCCGGAAGAGATCCAGGCCGAGGTCCAGCGATCCCTGTTCCCCACCCTGTGGACCTGCCGTGCCGTGCTCCCGCACCTCATCGCACGCCAGGGCGGCACCATTGTCAATGTCTCCTCGGTGGCCACCCGCGGCATCCACCGCGTCCCGTACGCGGCGGCGAAGGGCGGCATCAACGCCCTCACGGCCTCACTGGCCCTGGAGACGGCACCGTACGGCATCAGGGTGGTGGCCACCGCGCCGGGCGGCACGGACGCCCCGGACCGCCGTGTCGCCCGCGGTCCCGAGCCCGGCACCGACCAGGAACGGACCTGGGCCCGGCAGGTCGTCGACCAGACGATCGCCTCGTCCCTCATGAAGCGGTACGGCACGCTGGACGAGCAGGCAGCCGCGATCTGCTTCCTGGCGTCGGACGAAGCCTCGTACATCACCGGCACCGTACTGCCCGTCGCCGGCGGAGACCTCGGATGACCCGCCCGGCCGGTGATGCTAGCGTGCGATCCCATGGGCATTCACCCTGATCAGCGGCCCCGTCTCGTCGGACGGGACGACGAGATGGCCGTGCTGGCCCGCGCGATCGGCGACGCCCTTCGCGGTCGTCCCGGGCTGCTCCTCCTGGAGGGCCCGGCCGGGATCGGCAAGACGGCACTCGTCGAAGAAGCGCTGGCCGGGCACGACGGAGCCTTGGGCGTGTACCGCGTCGCCGGTGTCTCCTGGGAGTGCGAGGTGCCGCTGGGCATCGCCGGCCAGCTCGTCCACCGCGGCGGGAGCGCCCTCGCGCTGCCCGCCCCGACAGCACCGGAGGCCACACTCACCACCGGCCGGCTGCTCCACCGCCAGTGGGCCTCCCACCAGCAGCGCGAACCGCTGATCGTGGTCGTCGACGACGCCCACTGGGCGGACGCGGAGAGCCTGCGCGCGGTGCGCTCCGCGGTGCGCCTCATGTCCCAGGAGCGGGTTCTCGTCATCCTGATCGCACGGGACGATCCCCGCGAGACCTACGACGCACCGGGTCCGGGCGCCGCGCCGTCCGCGTCCGCCCTGCGCACCCTGGACTTCCTCGAAGGCTGCCGGGGCGACGCACTGCGCCCCAGGCCGCTGACCCCGCAGGAGATACGCGACGTGGCCCACGGCCTGGCCGGACTCGCCCTCGACCTGCCCGCGGCCCGGCATCTGTGCCACCACACCCGCGGCAACCCCCGGTATGCGACCGAGCTGCTGCGTGAGCTTCCCCCAGCGACATGGCAGGACTGGCGCCCCGAACTGCCCGCGCCGACCCGTTACGCGGCGACGGTCCGTCACCGCCTGGCCGGCTGCGGTCCGGCCGCCCGGTCCCTGGTCGAGGCGTGCGCGGTCCTGGGGGAGAAGACGTCGCTGAGCGCTGCCTCCCTCCTGGCGGGTCTGGACAGCCCGCTGCCCGCCACGGACGAGTCACGCACGGCCGGCCTGCTGACCACGACCGCCGAGCCGGGCCACGCCCTGCTGGCGTTCCCCCACCCGCTGGTCCGTGCCGCCGTCCTCACCGGCATCGACCTGACACGGCGTGCCGCGCTGCACCTCCGTGCCGCGGAGATCACCGAGGACCCCGGCAGCCGGCTGAATCACCGCGTGGCCGCCACCACGAGGACGGACGAGGCCCTCGCCGGGGAACTCGACCTGTACGCCGCTGAACGCGCGCAGGCGGGGGAGTGGTCGGCGGTGGCGGACACCCTGGTCCGGGCCGGACGCCTGAGCGGGGTACGGGCCACCCGGGAGGACCGGCTGCTCCGCGCGGTCGACGCGATGATCGGGGCCGGCGACGTGCCCCAGGCCACCGCGTTCGCGGCCGAACTACAGAGTTTCCCGGCCGGTGCCCTGCGTGACACGGTTCTCGGCTACCTCGCCATCATGCGCGGCCGGCCCGCCGAGGCGGACGCCTTCCTGACCCAGGGCTGGGAACGCTGCGACCCCGAGCACCACCGCGAGCTGATGGCCAGGATCTGCCAGCGGCGCGTCCTGGACGCCCTGGGCCGCTGGGACGGAAGCGATCTGGTCGACTGGGCCCGCCGGGCCATCGAGTTCGCCGCGGACCCGGACGACCCCTCCGCCATCGAGTCGGAGGCCGTGCTCGGACTGGGCCTGGCGGCGATGGGCCGCCCCCAGGAGGCGCTGGCCGCGTACGAGACGGCCGGGGCCGAGATGCCCGGCAGCGCCCAGCCCCAGCGGTTCCAGCTGGGCCGTGGCTGGGTGGACCTCGCCCTGGACGCTCCCGAAGCCGCCCGCTCCCGTCTCGAAGCGGCGGTACCGACCGGCTTCCGCATGGGCTCCACCCGTATCTCCCTGTGGGCCGAGGGATGGCTGGCCCGCACCCAGTTCGCGCTGGGTTCCTGGCCCGAAGCGCTGGAGACCGTGCAGCGTGCCGCCGCACGGCTCGCGGAAGTGCGGATCGAGCTGGTCCGCCCGCTCGTGCACTGGACCGGCGCGCAGATCCACGCTCTGCGCGGCGACTGGGACGACGCCGACCGGCAGGTGGACGAAGCCGCCGCCGGCCTCCACCACTACAAGGTCATGCTCATACCGTCGTGCCTCGCTCGCGCCCAGGTCGCCGAGGCACGGGGCGACTACGAACGGGTGGTCGAGGCCCTCTCACCGGTGGTCCAGCTCACCGAACGGGAGACCGTCGACGAACCCGGCTTCTGGCCCTGGCCCGACGTGTACGCCAACGCCCTCGTGGTGATCGGCCGCCTGGACGAGGCCGACACCTTCCTCACACCGTACGAGGAACTGGCCGCCCGCCGGGGCCACCGCTCCGCCCAGGCCCGCAACGGCCTCGCCCGCAGCCGGCTCATCGCCGCGCGGGGTGACATCGAGGCCGCCCGCCGGGAGTTCGAGCGTGCCCTGGCCCTGCTGGAACACCTGCCGCTGCCGTACGACCGCGCCAGGATCAACTTCGCCTACGGACAGACCCTGCGCCGGGCGGGCAAACGCCGCGAGGCCGACACCGTCCTGCGCAACGCCCGCGACGCCTACGCCACCCTCGGCGCCCACACCTATGTGGCGCGCTGCGACCGCGAGCTCCAGGCGGGTGGACTGAGCCCCCGCCGTCTCACCTCGGGCCTGGCCCAGCTCACCCCGCAGGAGCGGGCCGTGGCCCAGCTCGTCGCCGTCGGCGCCAGCAACCAGCACACGGCACTGGAACTCTTCATCTCGGTCAAGACCGTGCAGTACCACCTGACGCATGTGTACGCGAAGCTGGGCGTCCGCTCCCGCAGTGAACTCGCCGCGCAGTTCAGGGATTCGCTGTCGGCCGACTGAAGACCTCGCGGTCCGACCGGCCTGCGCGCACCACTGCATGGACGATGCCATGCCCCTTGCCGCCAGGGAACATCCGAGACCGTGGAGTCCCCCCGTTCGAGGCGGGCCCGCTGCCGCGTTCGACTGGCCCGGGTGCGCTCGGTGACGGGCTGCGCCATCCCGAACGCCTTGCCCGCCTGCACTTCCTCAACCCGGCGCCGACGAGTACCCTCACCGGGGCGGTGATCGCCGATCGCACCCGTCCCGGATTCGCGACGCGGCCGTGGGGAGCGCCGGTCGTGGTCCCTGCCACCCCTCGATTCGCCAGCAGCCCGGCTCGGCCTCGCCCACGGGCTCCAGGCGGTCCGCAGGGTCGAGGACGGGGGCGCCGCGGCGGAGGACTTCGGCGCGACGATGACACGCGGCCACGGCCGTCCGGCTCTCGTCGGGATCGACGTACGGCCCGGCATCGCGCGCTACCCGGCACCCAGCTCGGCTCGCGCTCCGAGCCGCGACAACTCATGATCGACATGATGACCTGCGGTGACCTCGGCCGGAGTTCCGGGTGGGGCTTCTACGACTGGAAAGAGGACCAGTGCCCGATACCCTGATCGGCTTGGACCGCCATGGCAGGCCCGACTCGGCGCGGTCCGTGCTCGGAAGGTCGACATGACGCCGATGGAAGGCCGAACCGCACTTGTCACCGGGGCGGGTGGAGGCATCGGCCTGGCCATTGCGAAGCGCTTGTCGGAGCGAGGCGTCCGTGTCGTAGCCGTTGACCTCAAGGAGCGGCCGGCCGAGCTGCCGGAACCCGTGCACTTTCTCGTAGCTGATGTCAGTCGCTCCGAAACGGCCGGCGATGCGGTCGGTCTTGCGATGGAGGTCACCGGCCGCCTCGACTACCTGGTCAACGCGGCCGGAGTCGCTTGGTTCGACCGTGACGGATCGGTTGCGGACCTATCGCTGGATGTCTGGCACCGCATGATCGACATCAACCTGAACGGCCCGATGCTGTTCGCCCGTGCGGCACTGTCTGTGATGCGGAGTCAGCGGTCAGGTTCGATGGTCCACATGGCGAGCCTTGCCGGGCTTCGCACATCGGATGGACCGGGGGACGCCTATCAGGTCTCCAAGGCGGCATTGATCAGCTTGTCGCGCGGAATCGCGATGAACCACGCCGCTGAAGGCATCCGGTCGAACACGATCTGTCCGGGCGCGGTGCTGAGCCCGATGATCTCGGACATCTATGAAGCAGACCCCAGTCGGCGCACTGCGATGGAACAGCGTGCGCCCCTGGGCCGTCTCGGACTCCCGACCGACATCGCCCAGGCGGCCTGCTATCTCCTTTCGGACGATGCGTCATTCGTGACGGGTATCGATCTGGTTGTGGATGGCGGTTTGATGATCAGGGTCGCGTAGTGAGAGAGGGCCAGGTGCCCGTGTGCCAGCTCTTCGGGGCGGTTTCGTCGAAGGGTTTCTCGCCCGAAGCGTGGACACCTTGGTATGCGGCAGCGGCCGGTGTGTCCGATCGCTGTTCGGGGCGATCGGGCTGATCCTGCCGAGCGAGTGACTCCTGTCGAAGACGGCGTGAGCCGCCCGGGGGGCTTGGGCCGTTCCTCCTGGGGCCTGTCTCTCGGATGCCGGGTCCGATGCCGGGTCTGCCAACGTCCCGTGGTGACCGTCGAGTTCGGCGTACCGCCTGCTCATCTGCGGGTGGTGGAACCTGTCGGAAGCCGGTGCCGCTCCTGCCCCTGTCAAGCAGGTGATGGAGACCGCCACGGCCACCACGATCCATCGGCGCCCGCGTGACGAGCGGAAGCTCAAGGCGTCACTCACACCGTTCCGGTGGTGGGTGCGCGCGAACCTGCCGGGCGAGGCTGACCCGGCATCGGATCAGGGCATTCGTGATAGCGCTGCCCTGCTCGCGGCACATGCTCGTCCGTCCCGTGACACATATGGACCGGCGGTTGCACGGACGCGTTTCGCTGCTTGGGAGACGGCCCGCGCCGCCCGATGCCCCACCATCTCAAGGCCGGGGGGACAAGTCTGATCTCGGACATTCAGTAGGATATCTGTCACATTTTTCTGGCCGAAACCGTTGACACGGGGGATTAAAGACCTGAAGATTCGACCATTGGAGATTTCCTCCGCTCTTGGTCGCCGGCAACTGAATTGTGGCCACGTGGTCCGGAAGCCGATCAACCTGGCTAGTTCGTGTCGCCTGGAGCAACCACGCGAAGACAGCGGGGACGGGCTCGAAGGCACGATCTGGCGGCCCGGGAGCACGAGCCCATTGTCTCGGCCACGTGCAGGAACAGGGAGAAGCAGCAGATGACAACTACCGGTGCGTCCGGTACCTCTCCGGCAACCCGGGGTGACGACCCTCAGTTGGACCGCAGGCTTGGCGTTGCGTCGATCGTCTACATGGTCGTCGCGGGCGCGGCGCCGCTCGCAACCAGCGTTGCCGTGGTGCCGACAGTCTTCGCGGCCAGCGGGAACCCGGTGTCGCCGCTGTACTTCGTGGCCGCCGGCATCCTCCTCGGGCTCTTCTCTGTCGGCTTCACGCTGATGAGCCGGCATGTTCAGAATGCGGGTGCGTTCTACTCCTACATTCAGGCTGGGCTCGGAAAGATCCCTGGCGCCGGGGCGGCGGCGCTCGCTCTCGTCTCCTACTCCGTACTTCTGATCGGAACCTTGGCGTACTTCGGTGTTGTTGCGTCAGCGGCTTCCAAGGAGTACCTCAACATCGACGCGAAGTGGTGGGTGTGTGTGCTCCTCCTCGTTGTCTTCGCGGGCTTCATGGCCTACCGAGACATTGAGGTCAGCGCCAAGCTTCTCGCCGTCCTGCTCATCCTGGAGACCTTGGTTGTGCTGATCGTTGACTTTGCGATCTTCGCGCAGGGCGGTCACAGCGGTATCGGCGCATCTCCGCTCGATGTCACCAAGATGCTCGACGGCGCACCGGGACTCGGCCTGACCTTCGCATTCCTCGGGTTCATCGGTTTCGAGGCCACTGCCGTGTTCCGCAGCGAGGCCAAGAACCCGGAGCGCACGATCCCGCGCGCTACGTACATCGCGGTTGCACTCATCGGCTTTGTCTACGCATTCACCGCCTGGTGTCTCGCCATCGGCATCGGACCGGGCCAGGCACTCTCGGTGATCAGCGCCGACCCCGGGAGCGCGGTGAACAACGTTGCGGTCGAGTACATCGGAACTGCGATGAAGGACGTCATCACGATTCTTATCGTCACCAGTTTCGTTGCCGGCGTCCTGACGTTCGTCAACGTCGTCGCACGCTACATTTTCAACCTTTCGAACGGTGGTGTGCTGCCCAAGGTTCTGGGTGAGGTGCACCCGAAGCACCTCGCACCGTCGAAGGCGTCCGTGGTCGTCACCGCGATCTCGTTCACGGCGATCGCCGGCCTGGCGATCGGCGGCGTCGACCCGCTGACGCAGATCTATCCGTGGTTCACCGGCGTGGCCACTCTCGGCATCATCTCTCTGATGTTCCTGACGAGTGCTGCAGTCGTCCTGTTCCACCAGCGGAACCGCGCCTCGCATCCCGTGTGGAACGCGGTCATCGCTCCGGTGCTGTCGCTTCTGGGGCTCGGGTTCACCCTCTACAAGGTCATCGAGAACTTCGATCTCCTGGTCGGCGGACAGAAGCCGGCGAACATCATCTTCGTTCTCGCGGCGATCGTGTTCGCCCTGGGCGCTGGTTCTCTCGCGCTCGCGAGGGCCCGGCGGCCAGAGGCCTACGAGAAGATGCTCGAAAACTGACGTATCGGGCACGGCAGTAACGCTCAGCGACGGCCGCACACGGCCGTCGGGACAATTCGGGAAGGCAACTGATGATGACCAGTCGAGGGTTGCTCGAAGGACGGCGTGCGTTCGTCACCGGAGCCGCGCAGGGAATCGGTGCGGCAACTGCGCGGCGTTTCGCAGAGGAGGGCGCTTCGGTTGCTGTCGCCGACCTCGATGGCGGGGGTGCTGCCGCTCAGGCGAGCGCACTGACAGATGCCGGTTTCGACGCGTTCGGCATCACGCTCGACGTCGCTGACGATGCCGCGGTCAAGGCCGCGATCGACAGGACCGCGGAGCGCTTCGGCGGCCTGGATGTGGTCGTGGCGAACGCTGGTGTCGGGCCCCTGGCTGCTGCGGAGACGACGCCCACCGCATCGTTCGAACGCACACTTCGTATCAATGTCTCAGGCGTCTACAGCTCGTTCGTGCACGCGATTCCGCACCTGCGAGCCGCCGGCGGAGGACAGCTCCTCGCGACGTCGTCGCTGGCCGGCAAGGCCGGTGTTGCCTTCATGTCGGCCTACTGCGCGTCGAAGTTCGCGGTCGTCGGGATGGTTCAGGCCCTGTCCAAGGAACTCGGCCGTGACCAGATTCGGGTGAACGCCGTGGCTCCGGGGTTCGTGGAGACCTCGCTGCTCGATACGTTCATGCCGTTTCAGGCACAGCGCAGTGGCAAGTCGGAGGGGGAAACCCGTAGCGGAATCATCGACGGCATCCCGCTGGGCCGGCTCGTCCAGTCCCATGAGGTCGCGGACGCCTTCGTGTACCTGGCGTCTCCTCTGGCCTCTGCTGTGAGCGGCGAGGTCATCACCGTGAGCGGTGGCGGCGTCTGAGGCCGCCCGCGGAGCACGGTCGACGGCTGCGCTTCCAGGGTCCTCGTACGGGAACGTACGTCAGAGCTTGAGGAGCGCTTGGAGGGCGTCGCGGGTTTCGTTGATGTGGGCGGTCATGAGGGCAGCCGCCTGGTCCGGGTCCTTGTCGCTGATGGCGGCGAGGATTTCGGAGTGGTGGTCGTTCGCGTTGAGGTCGATGTGGCTGAAGACCGCGCTGACCGGCAGGTACATACGGCTGCGCACCTGGGCCACAGCCTCGACGAGCTGGTCGTTGCCGGATACCTGGGCGATGCCGAGGTGGAAGGCGGAGTCGAGAAGCTTGAACTCGGTGATGTGGGTGGGCGAGTCCACGTGCCGTGCACGCTCGACGATGTCACCCATCTGCCTCACCAGCTTCGCGAGGCGCGGCATGTCGGCGGCGCGACGGCGTTCGGCGGCCAGGCGCGCTGCCCCGGATTCGACGATGACGCGGAAGTCGAAAGCATCACGGACTTCGGCCTCGTTGCGCTTCAGGTCGAACCGTAGCTGCGCCCGGTCGAGCGCGGGCTCAAGGACGAGGAACCCGCCACCGCGTCCACGCCGGACGGACACACGGCCCTCGTGTTCGAGGACGGCGACTGCGGCGCGGACGGTGTTTCGGGAGACATCGAGCATCTCAGCCAGGTCGCGCTCCGCGGGGAGCCGTTCGCCGGGCCGGAACTTGCCGAGGTCCAGGGAACGCCGGATCTGTTCAACAGCCAGCTCGTGAGCAGCGATCTGCCGCACGGGCTGAAGACCGGTCTTCTCGGGCACGTCCTACCTCCTAGCAAAACGCAGGATACTCCAACGCCTGTCCTGATGCTGATTTCCTCGCGAGGCGGGTTCGCCCACTGAACCGACGAGCGGCCGGGCACGATGCCCGGCCGCTCGTCGGTTGTTGAGTGTCTCGTCGACCTCCGGGGCCCGGAACCGGGTCAGGCCGGCGGGTCGCTGGGCCCGGCGAACTCGAAGCCGCGGTACCCGTCCGAGAAGATGTCCTGGCAGATGCTCCGGTACTTCGCCGCCCCGCCGACGTACGGCAGGAACGCCTTCGGCTTCCCAGGGATGTTCGCCCCGTGGTACCAGGAGTTGGTCGTCTTGAGGTACAGCGTGCCTTCGGCGACCTCAAGTGCATGCGCGACCCAGTCGTCCTGCGCTTCGACGGAGGCCTCGATGCGGTCGAGGCTGTTCTCCTTCATGTGCGCCAGGGCCTCGGAGATGAGCTCCACATGGTGCTCGATCGCGAGGGCCGCGTTCGACTGGGACGCCGGGCTCTGCGGCCCGGTGACCATGAAGAGGTTCGGGAACCCGGAGATCTGCAGACCGAGGTAGGTGCGGGGACCGGCGGACCAGGATTCCTGGATGGTCAGGCCGCCCACGCCCCGGATGTCGACCGCGGTCAGGGCACCGGTGATGGCGTCGAAGCCGGTCGCGAAGATGATGTCATCGACCTTGAGCAGCCGGTCGCGGGTCTGGATGCCGTTCTCGGTGATCCCGACGATGGGGTCTTCACGGACATCGACGAGCTCGACGTTGGACCGGTTGTAGGTCTGGTAGTAGTCGGTGTCCACACAGGTCCGCTTGGTGCCGATGTGGTGGCTGGGCAGCAGTCTCCTGGCGGTCTCCGCGTCCTCGACGATTTCCAGGATCTTGCTCCGGGCGAAGTCCTGCGCCGTGATGTTCGCCTCCTCGCTCTCGAAGAGGTTGTTGAAGCATCCGGTGAGCGCCATGACGCCGCCGCGCTCCCAGCCCTCCTGGTAGCGGTTCTGCCGCTCGCCGTCATCGACGGCCGAGGTGGCGGTGGTCGCCGCCATGGAAGGGATGCCGCTCTCGTTCCTCTTCGAGCGGGCCTTGCGGTGATGGTTCTCCGCCTTGATGACGGCGCGTTCCTCGTCGGACAGCGGACGGTTGCGGGCGGGCATGGAGTAGTTGGGCGTCCGCTGGAGGACGTAGAGCTGATCAGCCTGCTCGGCGACCTTCGGGATGGTCTGGATGCCCGAGGAGCCGGTGCCGATGACGGCGACGCGGCGGCCGAAGAAGTCGATCGCCTTGTGCGGCCAGGTGCCGGTGTGGAACGTCCGGCCCTTGAAGGTGTCGAGGCCCGGGAAGTCCGGCGCGTTCAGAGAGGTGAGGTTGCCGACGGCCATGACGACGAAGCGGCTGACGACATCGGTGCCGTTGTCCAGGGTCGTGATCCAGGTCCGGTCCGCCTCGTTCCAGTGGGTGCTGATCAGCTCACGGCCGAACTCGATGTCCTTGCGCAGGTCGAAGACGTCGGCCACGTGCTGGAGGTAGGAGAGGATTTCGGGCTGGGTCGCGTACCGCTCGGACCAGTTCCAGTCGGCGACGAGCTCGGGGGAGAACGAATAGCAGTAGTCGACGGACTCGATGTCGCACCGGGCGCCGGGGTACCTGTTCCAGTACCAGGTGCCACCCACGTCGTCGGCTCGATCGATGGCGAGGACGGAGAGGCCCATCCGGTGCGCCTGGTGAATCATGTACAAGCCTGAGAAGCCGGCGCCCACAACGAGCAGGTCGTACTTCTGCGTGTCATTGCTCTCGGTCATTGCTCATCACGCTCCGAAGTGGCTGGTGTCCGGCAGGTCGCCGTTGCGGGCTGGGGGAGTGGTCTGCGGCGACGGGGTGCCCTGTTCTTCGGGTGTGACGTAGGCGGCGGAGATGCCTCCGTCGGCCCTGAGGTCGATCCCGTTGATGTAGCTCGACGCGTCGCTGAGGAGGAACATGGCGGCGCCGGCCATCTCTTCGGGTGTTCCGTAGCGTCGCGGCGGGATGTGAACCATGCGCCGTTCGAGTTCAGCGGGGGTGTAGTTGAAACCGCGCATCATGGGGGTGTCGATGGGCCCGGGGCTGAGCGTGTTGACCCGTATTCCCTTGAGCGCGAACTCGATGGCCAGTTCGCGGGACATGGTCACCACCGCGCCCTTGCTTGCGGCGTAACCGAGCTGAGAGACGGCAGAGCCGAGGGTGGCGGCCAGTGAACCGGTGTTCACGATGGACCCGCCGCCGGCCGCCAGCAGATAGGGGATGCCGGACTGGCAGCACAGGTACACGCTGCGGACGTTCGCGCGCAGTGCCCGGTCGAAATCGTCGGCGTCCATGTCGAGGATGGACCCGTCCTCGGGGAGGAGGGTGCCGGCGTTGTTGAACAGCCCGTTGATGTGGCCGTAGCGATCCGCGACCTCGGCGTACAGAGCCTGTACCTGGGCGGCGTCGGTGAGGTCCCCGACGAGGAAGGAGTCGGCTCCGGTGTTGTCTGCTTTCACCAGGTCGATGCCGACGACGGTTGCCCCCTCGTTCTTGAGGGCGGTGACGGTTGCCCGCCCGATGCCTCCAGCTGCGCCAGTGATGACGATGACCTTGTCGTCGAACGTTTTCATCTGAACTCCTTCCTCGGGCAGGGCGAATCCGCGGGACCGCTCGTCGCTCTGCCGCGGGTCGTCTGCGTGGACCTTCACCAGTGGACTGATGGTAGAGACTTTAGACCAATAAGGTCGCGGCGTTCAATGCCCTGCCGAGGGCCGGCCCGGAGGTGTGTCTGGGCGGTCTGCGCCGGCTCGCGTGGCCGGGGTGCGGCGAGCGCCGGGAAGCGCCGTTCTGGCGTCGCCGCCGAACCGGTACGACAACGGCCTATCGATGGGATCTCTGGCGTCCAGGGGGGCGAGCCGCTGCCACGAGGAATGGGCTGCCGCTACCGGGACGCCCCTGGAGGAGCGTCCCCCGCCCGGCACCTCCGGCGCCGCGAACCGGGATGCGCTCTGCACGTCGCTCGGTCCGGAGGCCCGCCGTCGCGGCTCGCGACGGGGCGAGGTGGAACGAATGAGATCCTGACCGGGACGGAGACGGTCACTGACCGGGGATCGTCGCTGGATGTCCGGGCGCGGCTTCTGGTCGCGGGGCGGCTCAGCTGTCCGGGTACACCTGGAACCGCAGGGGCACCTGTCGTCTGCCGGCCGGCATGTGCCCGTCGGCGCTTGTTGAGCGGTACGAGGCCGCATGTGTGCTCAGGGCGTCCTCGCGCCGGAAAGGACGCGGCCGTGAGTGGCCGGCCCGCCGCCCTGTCATGGAGCGCTGGGACCGCGCCGCACCCCGCCCCCGGGGTCGCGGCAGCGGTGTTCAGCGGTTGAGCCAGGCCTCGAACGTCTCTCGGGTGCGGCTGATGTGTTCGGTCATCAGCCGCGCGGATGCTTCGCTGTCCTTCGCCTCGATCGCGGCGAGAATCTCAGCATGGGCCTCATCGCCGGCCGAGTCGATACGGCCGAAGATGGCGCCGACCGGCAGAAACATCCTGCGCCTGCTCTCATCGACCGCCCGCGCGAGGTGCCTGCTGCCTGAAGCCTGGGCGATCCCGAGGTGGAAAGAGGAGTCCAGCACGTTGTACTCGTGCAGGTGGGTGCTCCTCGTCTCCTGCCGGGCGCCTTCGATCGTCTCGCGCATGCGGTCCACGAGCTGTGACAGCGGCGCCAGGTCCTCCTCCAGGCGCCGCTCGGCCGCCAGCCGGGCCGCGCCGCTCTCGACGATGACGCGGAACTCGAACGCGGCCTGCATGGCGGCTCGGTCCCTCTGGAGGCGCTGCCGCGTCGCGGCCAGGTCGTAGGTCGGTTCCAGGACGAGGAAGCCGCCTCCGCGCCCGCGGCGCACCGAGATCATGTCCTCGCGCTCCAGGACGGCAATGGCGGAACGCACGGTGGTCCGCGAGACATCGAGGGTCTCGGCAAGTTCACGCTCGGGCGGCAGCCGGTCCCCCGGCAGGAACTGGCCGATTTCGATGGAACGCCGGATCTGCTCGACGACCAGCTCGTGGGCCGCGATCTGACGGACTGGGCTGAGGGTGTTGTCGTCTTCCATCATCGTCTCCGCAGTACGGTTCATCCGGCCAGCCACCTCGATACCACCGAGGCCCACTCGTCTGGTCTCTCGCCGCAGACAGAGTGACCCGCGTCGATCTGGATCAGGGATGCGTTCGGCATCTCGGCGACGATGGCCTCTGAGTGCCACGGGGACGTGACGATGTCCCGCAGTCCGGCGATGACGAGCGTCGGATGGTGGATGCTGTCCAGCTTGTCGTGGGAATCGTGGTTGCGGCACGCGTGGGCCGCTGCCTCGAAGCCGATCATGTCCAGCGACGCCGCTGCGCGGGCCTCCTGGGTGACGGCCGGGTTGGTGCGGATGAAGTCGGGGCTGAAGGAGAAGAGCAACGCCGCGTCGCTGACGGCTGCGGCGTGTCCTTCGGCGGCCAGGAACGCCACATGCTCGAACAGGACCCGTCCGTAGGAATCAGTGCGTGACCATGTGTTCGTGAGAACCAGCTTCGACATGTCGTCGGGGTACAAAAAAGCCCACTCCTGGCAGATGGCCCCGCCCATCGAGGAGCCGACGGCCGGAGCGCCCGCGACACCGAGGGCCGTGACGACTGCGTGCGCATCCTCGGCGAGCTGGGTGATCGTGTAAGGGCCGGGGGTGGTGGGGCTGTCGCCACTGCCGCGATTGTCGAAACTGATGCATCGGTACCGGCTGAACCCGTCGAGCACCTCGTCCCAGCTGTTCTTGTCGGCGCCGAGACCTCCGACGAAGACCAGGGGTTTGCCTTCCGGGTTCCCGCTGACCTTGTAGGCGAAGGTCCCGCGTGGGGTCTTGATGAACTCGGTCACCTTGCTGCTCCTGAGGTGTGGCGTCGCCGGTGTGCGGAGTGCGGCGGATCGAGCTGGCTTCCGGTCCTCCGGCTCTTTGGAAGAGCCCTTAGACCAAAAAATATGGGCGCGGCCGACCCGCGTCAACTTGCACGACATGCCGGAGGGTCGTAGGGTCTAATGGTATGAACATTGAACCTATTGAGTGGCGTCCGCGCATCGCGGTCTGTGGTGTCGCCACTCAGGCCGCCTGGGGGTACTGGGCGCCACGGGACGCTGTGCTGGTGGCCGGCACCTACCTTGACGCCGTCGTGGAGGCGGGCGGCCTCCCCGTCGTCCTCCCGCCAGTTCCGGGGCTTGACCCCCGGCAGGCGCTCGCGGGGGTCGACGGCATCCTGATCCCGGGTGGTGTGGACGTGGCTCCGGCGCGATACCGCGCACTCCCCTCCGACCGCATGGAAGACACGAGCGAGCTCCGCGACGAGTTCGAGCTCGCAGTGGTGCGAGCCGCGTTCGAGGCGCGTCTTCCGATGCTCGGAATCTGCAGGGGGCTGCACATCATGAATGTGGCCACCGGCGGGACGCTGCACCAGCACCTCCTCGATGCCGGTTACGGTGAGCACCGCCCGGTGCCCGGGAGCCTCGGACCCGAGACCAGCCACGACATCTCCGTGAATCCGGACAGCCACCTGGCTCGCTGCGGGATGGCGTTGGCCGCGAGCACGAACTCACACCATCACCAGGGCATCGCGGAGGTGGGCGCAGGCGGCCGTGTCGTGGCGCACGCGGTCGCTGACAAGGTGATCGAGGCCATCGAGTGGCCGGACAACCCGTTCGCGCTGGGTGTGCAGTTCCATCCGGAAGAGCCGCGCATGGCGGAACTCTTCGTCGGACTGGTCAAGGCCGCCGCCGGCGCGCGTCCAGACGGCCGGCTCGCTTTGAAGTGACGCGTTCTGCTCGTCCGGATGCCGTTGGTGCGCCGTTGAGGAGAACGGGGGAACGCTGACCGGCGCCTTGCTCCCGGGGGCGAACGCAGGTCTCCCGTACGACTGGACTGCCCGTGCGGCGCTCGCGGCCCTGGCCGGTACAGGCGAGGTCGATTCCCGAAGGGGCCGAGGTGGCAGCATCATCGTCCCCGGGAGTGGTCGGCGATGAGAAACAGCTCCTGGGGACGTGACGGCTTCCGGGGAGGAACTCAACCGCGCGTTCGAATGCCGGACCGTCGCCGCGTCCTTCGGCGCCCGCCTGAGAACTCCCGGCCAGGCGGCATGTGCTCCCTTGGTGCATGTGAGTCCGGCAGTCTGCTGGCCCGCGCATGAAAAGGGGTGAACAGCGTCCCTGGGTCATGCCGGATGAGGTGTGGGTGCGGATCGAGCCACCGCTTCCGGGTGGCGCCACGCCGCGCAGCTCACCCCGAGGCACGGCCGTCAGCGCTTCGCCGTGGACGCGGCGCTCACCGCGGCCGGCCCCCCTCTGGCCCCCGCCCGCGACCGCACCATCGCCGCTACGGGATGCTGCTCAGCCGTGCATGACCGGACGGAGCAGAACCTCGCGCCGCCCCCGTCATACGTGGTGAGCTCGCGGGCACCACGGGCACCCCCCACCCGCTTCTCGGCGCCGTGCTCATGGCAGCGAACCAGTACTTTCGCCTGGCCGGCGCGATTGCCGGCCCGCACCCGTCGGATCGTCGAGGCCGCTGCGGCCGTCCGGGCGAAGGCGTTCGGCCCCATTGGCGCGGTGCCCGCAGGCTGTGTGGGACTTAAGGGTGACGTGGGCCCCGCATGGGCGTCCAGGCGCGAGGTCGAGGGCCCGGATGAGCCTCTCGTGGACTCTGCGGGCGACCTCTTCCGCTTAATGACCTAAAGGTTTATTCTAAAGCCCATTAAGTGAGTCGGGTCGGCCGGTGAGCGGCTGGACACAAGGCCGCTGTCGGTTCGGACGGAACCACCCACCCACGAACGGACCTGGGCGTCCAGGGCAGCCGCGCCGCTGAGCGAATGGGACGCTACAGAGCAGGAGTCAATCGAATGATGCACGCAGCGACGGACAACGAGATGTACAGCGTGGTCAGCCCGGTGACGGAGCTGGAGGTCGCCACCGTCGAGATGGCTTCGGCCCCCGACATCGACGAGGCGGTGGCTCGCTCTCACGTCGCGTTTCAGCAGTGGCGGCGCGTGGCTCCGGGCGAGCGTGCGCGCATCCTGCGTGAGTTCGCCCGCGTGGTGGATGCGCACGTTGAGGAACTGGCGCTCCTTGAGGTCGTGAACGCCGGACACACCATCGGCAATGCCCGGTGGGAGGCAGCTAACGTCCGCGACGTCCTGAACTACTACGCGGGGGCGCCTGAGCGGCTCATCGGCAGCCAGATTCCGGTTCCGGGCGGAACGAACGTCACCTTCCACGAGGCGATGGGCGTGGTGGGCGTCATCGTCCCCTGGAATTTCCCGATGCCACTGGCGGCGTGGGCGTTCGCTCCGGCCCTCGCGGCCGGAAACGCCGTCGTTCTCAAGCCTGCCGAGTACACACCGCTGACCGCGCTGCGGCTGGCTGAGCTCGCCCTGGAGGCCGGCGTCCCGGAGTCGGTGTTCACTGTCCTTCCGGGCCGCGGGACGATCGCCGGGCAGCGGCTCGTCGAGCATCCGCTGGTGCGCAAGGTGTGCTTCACCGGTTCGACACCGGTCGGCAGGAGCATCATGAAGGTCTGCGCAGACCAGGTGAAGCCGGTCACGCTGGAGCTCGGCGGCAAGAGCGCGAACATCATCTTCGATGACGGTGACCACGAGCTGGCCGCGGCTTCCGCGCCGATGGCCGTCTTCGACAACGCAGGCCAGGACTGCTGCGCTCGCTCACGCATCCTCGTCCAGAAGAGCATCTACAACGAGTTCATGGACAATTTGCACGCCAGCGTCCAGGGAATCCGGGTCAGCGACCCGAGGGACGAGGCCACCCATATGGGCCCGATGATTTCGAAGCTCCAGCGTGAGCGGGCCTCGCGCTATCTGGAGGGGGGTTCGATCGCATTTACCGGGAGCGTCCCGGACGGACCGGGTTTCTGGATGGCGCCGACGGTCATCGTTCCGGGCGACACCACCGCAGCAGTGTGGCGCGAAGAGGTGTTCGGTCCGGTCGTCGCCGTGCTGCCGTTCGACACCGAGGAAGACGCCATCGAGATGGCGAACAACACTCACTACGGCCTTTCGGGCTCGGTGTTCACGAACAACCTCGACCGCGCCTTCCGCATGGCCAGGTCCCTGGAAGTCGGCACACTGAGCATCAATTCGCACTCCTCGGTTCGCTACTGGACGCCGTTCGGCGGATTCAAGGAGTCCGGCCTGGGACGTGAGCTCGGACCGGACGGGGCGAAGGCGTTCACCGAGGAGAAGAACGTCTTTATCGCGCACCGGTGACGCACGAACCACGCCTCACCGGTCCGTCCGGCCGAGCGGCCACCCGAAACACGTCGTCCACAACCCAGGGAACTGGCCATGAACCTCCCCCCGGCCGCTCCGAAGCCCCTCGACCACGCAACCGCGACTGACCAGCCCACCACGGAGCCGGGTTCGAAATGAGGAGCATTGACTCTCACGGCGAACCTGCCCGTGCCGCGGCCAAAGCGGCGGGCGCAGCATTACGGAGTGTTTTGCCAGCTCCCGGGCCTGTTCGAGGACGCGGCCCATCGACGCGTCGTAGGTCTCGCCCGAGAATCCAGGAAATACAATGCAAAGAATCGTGTCATCAGGTTGTCTGGATTTTCAGAACTCGCTCGACTGGAAAACCTGTGATGCCTGGACAGTGAGAGAGCTGGTTGGTTCAGCTTCCTGAGGGATTGTAACGAACCGTGGTGCGCCCAGACTTCGGACGCCGCTGTTGAAAGGGACACGGAGCAGAAATGACTACTGAGAACCTGCTTTCACTCGACGAGTACACCCAGCTTGTCGCCGATGGTGCCGTCGACACCGTGGTGTGCGCGGTACCGGACATGTACGGCCGCCTTCTGGGAAAGCGCCTGACCACCAACTCGTTCAAGACGCTGTGTTTGTCCGGCGAGGGTATCCACTGCGGGAACTACTTCTTCGCGTGCGACATGGACATGAACCCCGTGGACCTGCCGCTGCTGACCCTGTACGGCCACGCATGGGCCGGCGACATCCGGTTGCTCCCGGACATGGCGACGATGCGTCGCGTTCCGTGGGAACCGAACGCCGTCATCGTCATCTGCGACGCGTTCAGCACCGTTGACGACTCCGAGATCGAGGTTGCTCCGCGTCGAGTACTCCGGCGCCAGATCGAGCGTGCCAAGGCTGCCGGCCTGGCGCTGAAGGCGGCGTCGGAGCTCGAGTTCTTCCTCGCGAACGCGGAGGCATCCCGTGTGCGCGACATGAACTACCGCGACATCCCGATGACCAGCGCGACTCATGGCGACTACCAGCTCTTGCACTCGAGCAAGGACGACTGGTTCATTCACCAGATTCGCACCAAGATGCCGCAGTTCGGCATCCCGATCGAGTCGTCCAAGACCGAGTGGGGCTTCGGGCAGCAGGAAGTCACCATGGACTACTGCGATGTCCTGGAGATGGCGGATCGACACGTGCTTTTCAAGCACGGTGTCAAGGAACTGGCTCACCAGAACAAGCTCACTGCGAGCTTCATGGCCAAGCCGCAGATCGACGAGATCGGCTCTTCGTGTCACATCCA
Source organism: Streptomyces sp. NPDC004610 (assembly GCF_040609715.1). Classification (NCBI taxonomy): domain Bacteria; kingdom Bacillati; phylum Actinomycetota; class Actinomycetes; order Kitasatosporales; family Streptomycetaceae; genus Streptomyces; species Streptomyces sp. NPDC004610. The sequence continues at coordinate 25,898 of NZ_JBEXLA010000005.1, forward strand.
CGCGAGCCTCTGGTCGGCAGACGGAGAAAAGCCCATCGGCTGGGACGGCGACGGGATGTCGGACATCTTTGGCTCGTTCCTGTCCGGCCAGCTCGCCAACGCGCTCGACCTGGGGCTCATGTTCGCGCCGACCATCAATTCCTACAAGCGCTACCGTCCGGACCAGTTCGCCGGAACCGCGATTGCGGCAGGCGAGGACAACCGCACGACCGCTTTCCGTATCGTCGGACACGATTCCTCCTACCGCTTCGAGAACCGCATTCCGGGCGCCGACGTGAATCCGTACTTCGCGTACGCGGCAATGTTCATCGCCGGGCTGAACGGTATCGACAAGAACCTTCCGAAGCCGACCCTGTTCTCGGGCAACGCCTGGTACGACAAGGACATCCCGGTCTTCACCGGCAACTTCCAGGACTCCGTGCGCCTGTTCGGCCAGAGCAAGGTCGCCCTGGATTCCCTGGGCGAGCTGGTGCACTCCCACATCCTCGGCTTCTACGAGAACGAACTTCGGTGCTTTGTGTCCGAAACCGTCACTGACTGGGAGCGCGAACGGTACTACGACCGGATCTGAGGCCGTGCGAGCCGTCGCGACGACCGACAGGGGTGCATCGGCGCGCTTGCACGCCCTCTCCCGGGAGCAGGTCCGTTCGCGACCGGGACCCGCCAGGTGCCGATTCTCCGGTCGTCCCATGTCGGCTCAGACGCCTGGACAGGCATGTTCGGAAAGTTTCACCGAAGACCTCCGGGTCTTCCCTTCAAGCACCGTGTCGGACAGCGTCGCTGAAGAGTCTCGGCTGCCCGTCACCCGTGCCGCCGCACGGCGACTCGGCGTCAGGACGGAGACGGAGAGCGGGCGGCCATCGCATGTGGTGGGTCGGCGTCTGGGCGCGGTGGCGGGGCAGGTGGCGAGCCCTGGACTCGCACCGTGGGGCCGGGCAGAGGAGCCGCTCGACGGCTCGGTGCGGTCATCCTCCTCTCTCCCCTGAAGAGGAGTCGTTGTACTTCGGCCTATCAAGATTGAATCATCGAACCAATAGGTGTTTGGCGGTCCATCGGGATCGTTCCGATGGCCGATGGCTGTGGGAGTGGTGAGGGTGCATGCGAGCGAGCAGTAGCCGTCCGGCGATAGCGGTGACGTACTCGTCGTCGAACTATGCCGACTTCGACCATTGGTCGACCGTCTTCGAGTCGGTGGTCGAAGCCGGCGGAGTCCCCGTGGCCATCGACTGCACGGACGTCCAAGGGACCTTCCGTCGGCTTGCGCGTGGGATGGACGGACTCCTCCTTGCCGGTGGGGGAGACGTTGACCCGCGCAGGTATGGCGCTGACCCCGATGACCCGCTGGTTCGGGATACGAACCCGCTGCATGATGCGGGCGAGCTTGAGGCGTTCGAGATCGCCCAGAACGCGGGTACTCCCGTACTCGCGATCTGCCGGGGCGCCCAGCTGGTGAACGTGGCACTGGGCGGATCCTTGTACGTCGACCTCGTCCGAGACATGCCGGGGGCACTCGACCACTGGGCGGGTTATGAGAATCTCGGCGAGCCGTTTCACGACGTGGAGGTTGCTGAAGGCTCGCTCATCGCGCGCTGGATGGGGAGGCACGGACGTGTTCCGGTGAACACGCAACACCATCAGGGTATGCGTGAGATCGCTCCCGGACTGACGGAGACGGCTTGGACGTCGGACGGTCTGGTTGAGGGCTATGAGTGCGTTGAGCGTCGACTTGTCGGGGTCCAGTGGCACCCCGAGATGCTGTGGGAAGCGGAGCAGTCTGCAGCCGCGCTGATGGCTGGCTTCGTTGAGGACTGCCGCCGCAGGTGACTTCGGCTCGCCAGTCGCACTGGGGGCCGCAGCCCGGCTACCGGTCGGTCTGGACTTCCTCGGCGAGCCGGAGCCCGAAGAGGGTTTCCACCTGCGGGATCGTGCCCGCCTGCGCGGTGGCGTGCACGATGGCGAGTGCGTCGGTGTGACCGGGCCACAGGGCGCCGATCGTGTCCCGGGCCCGCCGTGACGCGCGTGATCCAGTGGTCGATCGTGTGCCGGTGGTACTCGGTGAGATCGTTGCAGCCGACGACACCCGGCCGGGCCGCCTCGCATCCGGCGGCGAGTTCGGACAGCGGGCGCGGGCTTCCCCCGCCGGAGACGGTCCCGGCCACGTGGCGGCGCACCGGCCGGTCCGAGTACTCGGTGTAGACCTCCCGGCTGCGGAAACACGGCGGACAGACAGACCCGAAGCCCTGATGCGGGCCGGCCCGGAAGTCTTCGACACCGAGGGCTGGTCGGCACTGAGCGCCCGGCGGGTCTGCGAGACAGCGGGCCTGACCCGCCGCTACTTCTACGAGAGCTTCGCGAGCCCGGACGCCCTGATCGCCGCGATCTTCGTCTCGATCACGGGCGGGATCAGCACCGCGATCAAGGCGTCGGTCGACGACGAGCCCGAGAGCCGGGCACGCGATTTCGGTGCGCGTATGCACCAGGCCGGCGCCGCCGCGCTGGCGGTTCTCGACCCGAGCCGTCGGCCAGGGGCCGGTTCCTCGTCGCTGCCCAGCGCGCGAGCACCGCCGTCGCCCCGTACCGGGAAGAGGCCCTGAGGGTCTGGCGACCCTGGTCGGCGGGATGGTGTTCGCCACCCAGGAGGGCTCTCGCCCCATCGCCCCGGCAGACGCCTCGATCGCCGCTCGCATGGTCGTCGGAGCGGTGCTGGCCCTGGCTGAGAGCCGGCTGGAGGGCAAGGTGCCACTGTCCGGCGAGGAAGCGCGGATCGTGCCGCGGCGGTCGCCATCATCGAAGCACTCGGCGCCGGAACGGGCGTGTGATCTGCCGATGGGCGACTGCAATCCCGTTCAGCGGTTGAACGGGGACACGGCCTTGCCGATCTCCTTCGCTCGGCGCCGCTTGGTAGGGCTTGGTCAGGTGAGTGTCGTGGGGCCGCCGGACACCACCGCTCTGCGCTACTGGCCCCAGTCGTTCGAGGACGAGGCGGGAGAACCGCCGGTTGTACAGGGTTCCGTGGCTGTCGGCCCATGAGGGTGTGAGCTGGGTGTCGAGGCCGCGGGGGAGCCGGGCGATGACGCTGTCGGTACTGGCGGTGGCCGCGGCGGTGTGCACGGCGTGATCGCCTCCGGGCCGGGGGGTGCCCGAGGTGGATGTTCTCGCGGGCGTTCAGCGGCCAGCGGGTGAACTGCTGCGGTACCAGGGCGACGTGGTCCCATACGGTTGCCGGGTCGGCGTCGGAGAGATCGAGTCCGTCCCAGCGGACGGTGCCGCTGCCGGGCGGCGTCAGCCCGGTGAGGAGCCGGATCAGGGTGGATCTGCCCGCGCCGTTCTCCCCGACGAGGGCGACGACCTCACCCCGCCGAGGCCCTGCTTCGTACTGCGGATGCCGGCGCCGCACTCACGCGCTGTCGAAGCCCAGTCGTTCGCCCAGTTGGTGATCGCGAGCGTCGACTCCTGGCCCGGCGCGGATCGACCCGTCGGACAACGCGGCGCTCTGGTTGCGGGAGGCGCGGCGTTGCATACTGACCGTATGGAGTGGAGGTAGCCAAACCCTTTGCAGGCGGGGGGAGTTGAGGGTGAGAAGAGTCCGGGACGTCGTCCAAGCGGTGGTAGCGGAGCATGCGGTGCACGAACTGCCCCTCGTCGAAGGACTGCTGCGATTCGATGACGAGCGGGCGGTCCGCGTGCTCGGTGGACAAGGGCGGCGCAGGGAGCCGCTCGGGTTCGGGTTCGCCGAGGCGGCTGCGCTCGTCACCCCAGTTGTCTGGCTGGTCCTTGACCAAGTCGCCCGCCGGGGGCTCGACGCCGCCACTGACAGCCTGATGGAGCGGTGGCGCAGACGGGTGCGCTGGAGCCTGCGCCTCGGGCCGGGCGAACCCGCTGTGGAGCTCCCTGCTTTGGACCACGCCCAGTTGGCCCGCGTACGGGAGCGTGTCCTGGAGCGTGCGGTGGAGCGGGGGATGAGCAGCGAAGAGGCCGAGGCGCTGGCGGACGGTGTGATAGCTCGGCTGGCAACGGAACCGCCGGGGCTGGGCGAGGTCTCCGCGCCTCGAGAACCCCCCGCCGCGCCCACCTCACCCGCCTCGTCCTAGGCGGGCCGGTGCGGTTCGCGATGCCCTGGCGCCCGCGGTCGGGTGTCACCGACACGGGGCTCCGATTCGTGTTGCTGATGGTCCTTGTCGCCGTGTCGAGCATATCGATGCTGGACACAGTCCTGGCGCCCCGTCCCGATGACACCCCGGGCGATGCCCTGGGCTGTCTCCTGGCCGCCGGGGTCGACCCCAACGGGGGAAATCTCGACAACCTGCTCCTGGGCGTCCGCCATGCCACGGCACTGGAAACCTGTATGTCCGGTGTGCCGACGGTGGCCAATGTGAAGGGCCTGGTCGCGACGTTCTTCCTGCTCGCCGCCGCGGCCGTCGTCTACGCGTGGCTGCCGCGCCGGCGTGACCGGAAGAACCGCACCCTGCCGGTCGCGATGGTGAGCCGCGACACGAGTCTCCAGGACGAACTCGCCCAGCTGCGGGAACTCAGCGGAACCACCCCCGGTGTGCGCTTCCGAGTGGATCCGACCCGGACGACCGCCGGTGCCGTGGTGTACGGAAGCGCCGGACGGTACACCGTATGCCTGCACGCGGGACTGGTCGCCCGACGCGGCAGAGATCCCGACGGCTTCCGCACCGTCGTCCTCCATGAACTCGCCCATATCCGCAACCGGGACGTGGACTTCGCCCAGGGCAGTACCGCGCTGTGGCGTGTCTTCGTCGTACTCGCGCTGCTGCCCTACCTCTTTCAGCAGGGGCGACTCCTGACCAACGGCCTGCTGGGCAGAAACACATCGCCGTTCTGGCCCGGGGTGGCCTCCGTCATCACCTACTCCCTGCTGTCCGGGCTCCTGCTGGTGGCGCTCGTGCACCTGGCCCGTGCGGACCTGTTGCGCCGCCGCGAACACCACGCCGACCTACAGGCGGTCGCATGGGGCGCCCGTCTCGGAGGCTGGGACCATCCCGACCCGCCCGGTACTGTCGCCACCCCGCTGCGCCGCGTCATCGCGTTGCTGCGTACTCATCCGCGCTGGGCCGAGCGCAGGCGCGTGCTGGACGATCCTGGGCGGATGACCAGGGTGAGCGCCCTGGAGATGTCGCTCACCGGTGTGGGGGCATCTCTTCTCGTCCATGAGGTTCTTGTGGTGCCCGGCCTGTCCGGCGGCACCGGCGCTGCGCTTTTGACCGCGTCGCTGGTGACTCCGGTGCTCTTCCTCGTCCTGAGGCGCTCCGTTGCCTCAGCCGCCCGGTCGGCCGGACGGCGCACGGAAACCGGGGTTCGCGCGGGGCTGTGGCTCGGTGCGGGTCTGGTCGTCGGCACCTTCGTCGGCGGCGGGAACAGCGGCACCGAATGGGTGATCGCGCAGCCGGTGTACTTGCTGGCGTTGATAGTCACCGCGGTCGTACCGGCGGTCTGGACGGCACAGTTCTGCCAACTGACACTCCTCCTTCCCGGGAGGCTGTTACGCATCGCGACGGTCCTGCTGAATTTCCTGGTGACGCTGGCCCTGCTGTGGGGCGGGCTGCACTGGTGGCATAGCTCGGGCAGCATGCTGGCGATGGGCTTGTCCGTTCACGACGGAGCGCTCACCGCCCTGATCAAGCAGGAGTTCCCGGGGCCGTGGGGGCTGTATCCGCACGATCTGTCGGTCATCAGCGCTGTCTCACCGGTCCTGATAATGCTGAACAAGGAGGTGCTGCTGGCTGCCGCGGCCCTCCTGATGCCGCTCGTCCCGCTGCTGCTGCACGTCCGGGTGCGCGGTACCGGCCTTCGCCTGCGCAGGACTCTGATGGCCGGTCTCGCGGGCGGGCTGGTGTCCTGGGCCGGACTCGCCGCGGCGGCCTACGCCTTGCGGGCGCGGCGGCCGGTCACCTTTGATCAGCGCGTGGGAGCTTTCCAGTACGTCCACATGTGGTGGCAGATCGCGGCCCTCACGGGGGCCTGCCTGGTCACGGCCTCCATCGTGGCCGGAGTGTCCCGCAGGTACTGGTTGCTGCGTGCTCTCCTCGCCGTACAGGTGGTTCAGTTCATGGCGTACGCGGCAGTTTTCGCGCTGGCCGCTGCCGACGGTTGCCTCGGCCCACTCAACAAACTCGGCGACCGCTGCCACTGGCTGCCGGAGAACGGCCGGATCTTTGCGGAGCTGACGGCCGAGCAGTCGCTGACCGCCATCGTTTTCCTCTCGGCCTGTACGGCGTTGGCCGGCGCGGCGGTGGGCCGAATCGCCCACAGGCACCGGCCGACGGCCTCCCCCTCCCAGCCCTCGGCACAGGCATCGCCGGAGATCCGTCCCTGGCCCGCGGTGCTGAGACGGAGCACCATCCTCGTCCTGGGCGTACCCGCCTGCCTGCTCACCGTCCTGACCCACGCCGACGACACCGACTCGGCGCAGCCCTCCGCCGTGGACCAGAGATTCGCCGAGCTCTTCGACACCCCGCAGACGGCGCGGGTCGCGAAGGTACGGGAATGGCAGGCGACGGCATGGCTCACCAAGGGCGGCCTCGACCGGATCGAAGGCATGGGCGACGCCTTCACCGCACTCGGCGACGCCCTCACCGAGGCCGCCGACCAGGAACCGGACACCAACGGGAAGATCCGTCTGGACGAAACGAAGTTCAGTCGCCTCTGCGGCACTCTCGGCGAGCGGGCCGCACAAGCGCGGAAGTACTTTCCCGTCCCCTTCAAGGAATTGCAGCAGCCCTGGTCAGATGCGCTGCGCCAGCTCCAGAGCGGAGGCCGTACCTGCCAGGACGCGATGGCCATGGGTGAGGACGCGAAGTTCGCGACGGACGCGGAACGCAGCCTGCGCTTTGAGCAGTCGCTCGATGACATGAGCGCCGGTATGGACGCCCTCACCGGTGTGCTGCAGAAGCTCGACGCGATGGCGTTTCCGTCCAAAGACGGATCGTGAGGCGGTGTTGCCCACCAGCGTTCCGCTCGCCGGGAGGTGTTCTGCCCGTTCAGGCCGGATGAGTGGGCTTCACTGCCTCACGATCCGTTCGCGCGAAGACCTGGACGGCACCGCTGTCAGCCGCCCGTGTCGGGCGCCGTGCGCGGCATGTGGCGGGCCTGCAGCGAACAGCAGGTTCGCCCGGCGCTTGTCGACGGGCAGCGTGCTCAGGAAACTGAAGCTTCCCCGTGATCTTGGACACGGTGTTGATACGCCGCGAGGGCCTGGTCTTGCCGGTGGCGCAGGCGGGTCTCGTGGGGCGTGAGGTAGCCCCAGTGGATGTGCTTGCGCAGGCGGCGTCTGTTGTGGAAGGTCTCGATGAAGTCGAAGATGTCGGCGCGCGCGGCGGCCCGGTCGGGCCAGAAGCGCGTGCCGACATCCTCTTTGAGGACGGCCCGGAAGCTCTCCGCGGCGGCGTTGTCGAAGCAACTTCCGGTCCGCCCCCCGGGTGAGGCGAACCGGGCGGCGATGTCTTCGAGGTAGGCGTGTTGGTGGGCGAACAGCAGCCAGGGCGCGCATTCCTCGCCGCTGGCCTCGCCGGTCCAGAAGGCGGGCGTCTCGCTGCGGTGGCCGAGGTGGCGGGTGATGTAGCGGGGGCAGAGGCTGGAGCCGAGCCGGGCGGCGCCGACCGGGGACAGGTCGGGCATGCCCGACAGCGGGGGTGCGGGGTTGTGGAGCGGGCTGCTGAGCTCGACGTAGTGCGGGAGGTCCCCGGCCTGCTCGGACAGCGGGCCATCGTCCGCGAGGAGCCCGTCGTCCAGCACGTGCAGCGCCCACGCGAACGCGCAGGTGAGGTCGTCGAGCCGGTAGGCCGGCGGGATGCGGGGGTCCTGGCCGGTGGCCAGGTCACGGCGGGCGTGCGCGGAGTCCAGCGCGTACAGGTCCGAGCCGCCGTGCGCGCCGAGGAAGGCCAGGATCACGCCGCGGCGGGAGAAGCGTACGAAGCCGTCCAGGTGCGGCAGGTCGGCCCTGGTGATCGCGGCCGTCCCTTCGGCGGGGTGAGCTTCGTAGATGTGCAGGCCGATGCTGGTGCCCTGCCAGCGGGCGCCGCCGGCGAGGTCCCAGGTCCCGGGGATCTCCGCGTCGGGATCGCCCGGGATGTGACGGGAGGTCGGCCAGCTGTAGTCGAGCTGCCGGGCGAGGGTCCGGGGGCGCCCGTCCGGGGGCCGGGGCCGTACGATCTCGCGGGCGGGCACGATCTGGCGAGGAGCGTGCACGTCCTTCTTGAAGTGGTGCTCCTTGAAGTAGTGCTCCAGAATCTGGCGGGGGCCGCCGCGGGCGACGTGGGTGCCGGCGAGCCACCTGCGGTAGGTGTTCTCCGTCACCTGGATCTTGGCCGGCGCGGGCTGCCCGAGGTCCCGCGCCGCGTCAGCCGCCATGACCTGCCAGTGCACCCGGAACCGGGCCACGACACGCAGGGGGGTTCCCTCGCCTCAAGGAGCTGGTGCAGCAGGGTCCGTGGCTGGGGTGTCATGCCGCCCCCGCATGTGCCGTACCGGCAGCCGCGCCCGGGCGCCGCGCCCCCGGGACGGGGGTGGTGGGGTCCACGGGCCCGGCGGACGGCCGCCCCACCGGGCGGGCGGGCCGGCGGACCGCACACGGGCGGCCGGGGCCGGAGTGCGCGTGGGCGGCGCGGGGCCGGTGCGGGTACGCCGTCGCCGGGAGGGGTGAGGCGACTGCGGGCGGGCAGGGGACGGCGCCGGGTCGCGTGCGGTGGGCGGGCTGTGGGTGTGTCAACGCTCCGGGCTCCTGTTGCGGCGCACCTTCGCCGGTCCAGAAGGCGGGCGCCTCGCTTCCGTGGCGCCCCGGGAGGGGACGTACAGGCCGATCACGTCGACCGGGCCGCCGTCCGTGTCCACGCTCACCCCGGCCGCCTGATGGGGTAGGTACTGGATTGCGGTGTCCAGCGGGCGGGTGGCCAGGCGGCTCACGCCGCGTTCACCACGGGCCGCTGGCCGGGGGAACGTGACGCTGTCCCGACCTCCCCGAACACCTCCGCCAGCAGCGCGCACCCGGCGCTGTCGGCTGTCTCCGTGAGGACGAAGACCTGTTCCGGCCGGCCTGTGAGGTAGGCGGGCTGCCGCTCGGTGCGTTCCCGGCCGGGGTTGTTGAGGCTGAACGTCATCACATCCGTCGTGCTGGTCATCGGTCCTTCACCCATGGTTCCCTGATCACGTCGACGATCGCCCTGGCGATCTCCTCCGGACCTCGGTACTCGTGTCGAGCCGGAGCACCCGTACCCCTGCGGCCATGAGGAACCCCGCGGCCTCACGGTACCCGGCGCACTCCCGTGCGCTGCTGCCCGGCAGTTCCTCGTACCGGCTGTGCGTGCCCCGGTCCTTCAGCCGCCGTTCCAGCACATCCACGCGCGCACACCAGAACTCGACCTCGTCATCCTCTCCCTGGACGAGTTCCGCGCCGCCGGGATGCCCGGCAACGAGCGATACGCCCTCGCCCGCGGCCGGATCGTCCTCGACCGGCTCGACGGAGGTAGCGCCCGGATTCTCGCCGCCAAGGCACAACTCGATGTCGGCGAAGCCTGCCAAGAGGCGAGCGAACGGCTCGACGCCTACGTCAACTCCCTCTACCGCTCGCTCAAGAACCACCGCGACGGACACGCGCTCGCGAGCGGGCTCGACGCCACCGACAGCATCCGGTTCCTGCTGGAGCTGCTCTTCGCCCTCGACCGTCGCCCCCGCCCGTACAACAAGTATCCGGTAATGGGAACTCACCCGATTCCCGCTGCCCGGCCGGGACACCGCCGTACTGCTGGACGCGGTGGACGACATCTCACGAACAGGCGACGCACGCGCCCAACGCGGTCTCTTTCGCCCAGGTGGAGACCGCGGCCCAGCGGGCCGGGCACGGCGCGGTGCCGGACGCATGGGGTGAGGACGTGAATCTGATGCGGCGACCGCAGAACGACGACCCCGACGCCGCCCGCCGGTGACAGACACCGCGACGGCGGTCCGGCGGCGTCACGGGATGTGCTGGTATCAGACCATGGACAACAAGCGGCGCGTGCTGATCATCGCCTACGACGACGCGCAGATCCTCGACATCGCCTGTCCCAGCGGCGCGTTGGACATCGCCAACCGCTACGGCGCCGAGCCGCCGTACTCCATCGAGCTGGGGACCCTGGGCCGTCGGGTCGCCCGTAGCTCGGCGGGGATCCTGATGGGAGCCGGGCAGCGGCTGGAGACGGTCGCGGGGCGTCTGGACACCCTGTTCGTGGTGGGCGGCATCGGCTGTGAGGACGCGGCGTCGGACGAGCGCCTGCTGGGCCAGGTACGCCGGCTGGCCGGCCTCAGCCGACGGGTCGCCTCTGTCTGCACCGGTGCCTATGTGCTCGCCGCCGCCGGACTGCTGGACCACCGGCGGGCGACGACCCATTGGGGCTGGGGCGAGCGACTCGCCGAGCGTCATCCCGCCGTGGCCGTGGACGTGGCCCCGCTCTACATCCGCGACGGCGACGTCTACACCTCGGCCGGCGTCACGAGCGCACTCGATCTGACGCTGGCCCTGATCGAGGACGACCACGGCCCGACGCTGGCCCGCGCCGTCGCCCGGGAACTCGTCACGCACCTGCACCGCCCGGCCGATCAAGCCCAGATCTCCCTGTTCCTGGCCGCGCCACCGCCGGAGGACCGCCTGGTGCGGGACCTGATGGGCCACATATCCGGTCACCTGGCCGAAGACCTCACCCCGACCGCCCTGGCAGCGCGGGCGGGCGTCAGCCCCCGGCACCTGGCGCGCCTGTTCACCGCACACCTCGGCACGACCCCGGCACGGGCCGTACGCGCGGCACGTACCGACGCGGCGGCCCACCTGGCCCGATCCAGCGGACTGTCCATGGCGGCGATCGCCCGGCGCTGCGGATTCGGGTCGGCACAAACCCTGCGGCAGGCGTTCCTCGACCACTACGGCGTCACGGGGCACACGCTTCGCAGGAATCCGGACATGCCGGCTGCGCGCGTCACCCCGAAGCAGAAGACTCCCACCCCATGAAGCAACCGACGACACGCAGAACCGTCCTCCGCTCAGCCGCGGCCACAGCCGCCCTCGCCGCCACTGCTACGGCTACGGCTACGGCCAAGGCGGCGCACGCCACCCCGCAGGCCGACACCGGACCGACCACGGGACCGACCACCGGACCGAAGGCCGGACCAAGGACAGGACCGAAGATCGGAGTCCTCCTGTACGACGGCTACAGCCTGCTGGACCCGACCGGCCCGGCCGAGGTGCTGTCCCGGCTGCCGGACGCGACCGTGACGATGATCGCCGAACGGCGCGGCCCGGTCCGCACGGACACTGCGGACGTGGCCGTGGTCGCTGACCGGTCCATCGACGAAGTGGACCGTCTCGACGTCCTTCTCGTCCCCGGCGCCGGCAACCGCGGCACCATCGCCGCGATGAACAACGAGGCGCTCCTGCGCTGGATCCGCCGGATCCACCGGCACAGCCGGTGGACGACCTCCGTATGCACCGGCAGCATCATCCTCGCCGCGGCCGGACTGCTGGACGGACGACGGGCGACGACCTACTGGGCATCCGCCGAGTACCTCCAGTCCACCTACGACGTGACCTACCTGCCGGAGCGCTATGTACGCTCAGGGAAGATCATCACCGCCGCGGGAGTGTCGGCGGGAGTGGACATGTCCCTGTACCTCGCCTCCCTCATCACGGACGAGGACACGGCCCGAGCGATCCAGCTCGCCGTCGAATACGACCCCCAGCCCCCCTTCGACTCCGGCGACGCCACACAAGCCAGCCCTCAACTCAAGCAGAGGGCGCTGGAGTTGCTGGCCGCGTCGCAGGTGTAGCCGAAACCGGGCTCGCCCCGGCAAGGGCCGCCCCGCGCCCCGGACCACTGCCTGCTCCACCCCGGGCTGGACATCTTCGAGGAAGTAGCTGTCGTGCCGGACGCGGAACTGCTTGAGTTCCTCGCCGCCGTGCCGCGACATCTCCGCGACGCGCTCCAAGCACTCCTCGCGCGGGGCGCCCGGCACCGAACTGCGATACGGCGACATCATCGCTCGGCACCGACCGGGATTCGAACTCGCGTCAGTGGGAGTCGACCGGGAGGGCCCGGGCGGCGCATGGCTGCTGCCCAGCAAGCCGGATGCCTCTGCCCGCGGCCTGCGCGACGTACTCACCAAGGCAACCGGCGCGAACGCCGCAGTGGTGTTCCGACTCGGGTGGCCGGACCGGCCGCCGCAGGGCCACTGTGTGATCTCGGTCGGTGCCGCCGGAGTCGCCCCCTTCGGGTGACAGAGCATCACGGCAAGCGGCACGAGGAGACGTCCACCGGCTTCGTCACCGCGGCGGCCGGGATCATCCTCGGCCGGCGAGGCTGCGGCGCCCGTGTCGCCGTCCTGCGAGGCGCCGCCTGCGCGAGGAGCGACGTGGAAGCGGCGTTGATGCTCCACCACCGACGGTGACGCTGCTGATCGCGGGGCCGACGGGACCACTTGCCGAATTTGTGATTCGTCGGTGGTGGGTCCGGCAGTGGCCCTGGTGTGAGCAGTCGGACGTGGCCGTCGGGGGTGGTCGTTGTGGCGCGGGTGGTGCTGGTGCACGGGGTCGCTCAGCAGTTCGCGGGGCCGGAGTTGCTGTCCTTGCGGCTGGGGGCCGCGGTCCGTGACGGTCTGCAGGCTGGCACCGGGACTGGTGCTGGGGCCGGAGGATGTGGCGTGCGCGTTCTACGGGAACGTGTTCGTGGAGCCCGGGACCCGGTCGGGGGATCTGCCCGCCTGGGACGAGCGCGACGTGGAGGAGGGCCTGGAGGCGGAGCTCCTGCATGCGTGGTGGCGGGCTGCGGCGGAGACCGACGACCAGGTGCCGTCGCTGGATGAAGAGAAGAGGGGACGCGGGGGCCGCTCGTATACGCGGCCACCCGGCCACTGCTGTCGCGGTGGGTGCGGGAGGGGCTGCAGGCTCTGGCGGCGGCCCGCTTCTTCCAGCCGGTGTCGAAGCGGGTCCTGGTCTCCGAGCTCAAGCAGGTCCGCCGCTACCTGGACGAGCCGCCCGTCCGGCAGGCCTCCCGGGCGGGGTTGCGGCGGAGATCGGCGCGGAGACCCGGGTGGTCGTGGCGCATTCGCTGGGTTCGGTGGTGGCCTACGAGGTGTTGTGCGAGAACCCCGGGTGGCCGGTGACGGAGCTGGTGACGGTGGGCTCTCCGCTGGGTCTGCCTCTGATGCACGGGAGGCTGAGTCCGCTGCCGGTTCAGGCGCGGGGCGCGTGGCCGGGCGGGGTGGTGCGGTGGACGAACGTGGCCGATCCCGGTGACATCGTCGCGCTGGTCGCGGCTCTGGCCCCGCGGTTCGAGTCGGGTCCGGCAGGCGGGGTGGACGACCGGACGATCAGCAACGGAGCGCGGATGCATGACTTCGACCGCTGTCTGACCGCCCCGAAGACATCGACCGCCATCGCCGCCGGCCTCCAGGGACCGCAGGCATGACAACTGCCGGAGCAGCCGGACTCCCCTTGCCGGGACGGCGGTTCCTGATCGCGTCCGGCGTGGGCACCTTCCAGCATCCCGGTATCGGCGGCCTGCCCGGCGTCGGGGCGGACGTGCGGCGGGTCCGGGAACTGCTGGAACCGATGGGCCACGAGCCTGTCCTTCCCGCTCTGGCCCGCGATCCGACCCCGCCGAAGGCATCGAGGAGTGGGCACAGGAGGCATCGCTCGGGCCCGAGGACGTGGTGGTGATGTACCTCGCCGGGCACGGTGTCCACGAGGAGGACCGCCACTACCCGCTGTGCGCCGACACACGGCCCGGCCGCTGGACACGGGCGCTGGCGGCCGAGGACCTGGCCCGCCCGCTGATGCAAAGCCTGGTGGGGCACCTGCTGGTCATGCTGGACACCTGCTACGCGGCAGCCGGCACCGCGGACATCGGCCGGCTCGCCACCGACCTGGCGGATCTGCACCGCGGGCGTGCCAACCGCTGGCTCCTGGCCGCCGCCCGTTCCAGGGACCGCGCGAAGGAGAACGTCTTCGTCGACGCGCTCACCGACGTCTTCACTAGCCCCCGACACGGGGCGACCCAGCAGTACGTGAGCGTGCGCGAGGTCACCGTACGCGTCCACGCACATTTCAAGATCCACCGCCCCACCCAGCAGGCCCGGCTCACCGCAACCGACACGGACGGCCAGGAGCCCTTCTTCCCCAGCCCCCGAATCTGGAGAGGACCCTTCTCACCCGGCCTTGCATCACTGCTGGTCATGGCCTTACCCACAGGCAAGATCGAATGAGACGGGACATTACGGTCACGTGCGCTCCTTGGTCGGAGCACAGGATCAGGCGAAGGCCGCTCGGATGTCCGCTGAACTGCGAAAACACGGCTCAAGTTCGAGGACCGTTCGACACCGGGACGATAAACGACAAGCTGAGTGGGTGTTTCTCTTCCTCAGCACGTCGAAGCGTCCGTTGGCCTGCGGGTTTCGTCCGACATGGGCTGTTGAGGCGGCCGTGAACGTTCCCTGGCCCCGACGGAGACGGGGCCGCGGACGGGGCCCTTCGTATCGACCGCCATGGCCATGCAGAACCAGGCGGGCATCGCCCGGACCAGGGTTACGGTCAGCCAGCGCCACCGGTACCACGCTGCTTCGTCGCACGCCGACGTCCGCATCGAAGACGGAACGCGCATCGGGCGTCTGGACGCCGAGGTGGAGCGGCCCGGGGCCTTGGAGCGGTGGAACGAGGACCACTCTGCTCGGCGCCACCGCTGACCGTCCTGGGGCGCGCGGGCGGGCCGGTTGAGTAGCGGGCCGGGTCCGGCTGAGTACGAGTGCTCAGGGCGGGGCGCCGAACTCCTCGTACCGTCGGGGGTGGTGGTCGAGCGGACCGGACGGCGGGGAGCCCATGAACGCACTCATGCAGCAGGCGAGCGGTGGTTCCTGCGCGTCGGAGGAGTGGCCGATGCTCTACCTGGGCGTGGTAGCCGTCCTCGCGGGGTGCGGGTTCCTGGTCAACCTGATCGCGCTGTGGATGAGCATCAACGTCGAACAGCCGGTCAGGACGTGGGCGGTGGCGATGGTCCTGCTGCCGTGGATCGGCCTGGTCGTGGCGCTGGTGGCGTCCCTGGGGCTCGGCCTCGACGCGGCGGACCGGGGCGGGTCACCCTGGTGGTTCCTGCTCGCGGGAGCCGGGGCGCACCTGGGGGCGCTGGCCGTGGTGGCCCTTCTGGCCTGGTCCGCCACGCGCAGGGCCAACCGTGATGGCGTCCCGGCGCCGGACACGGCCGCGCCCGGCGCGCGGACCGAGGGGACACGTGCCCCCTCGGAACCGGCGCGGTCGCGGCCCTCCGCCGCCCCCGTCGACTCGCCCCGCTCGCACGAGGAGTGGCGGTCCCGGGTGATCCGCAGGCCGGACGACGTGGGATACGGGGTCCTGCTGCCGTGGCTGGCCGAGAAGTACTTCGCGCACCACCACCGCCTGGTGGACCGGCACCTGCCCTCCGGCTGCCACCCCGGAGAGACCGCCACCGCGGACGACGCGCTCGCGGTCCTCGCCCTGGGTGAGAGCATTCACCGCGAGCTCTTCCGGGACCGTTCCTGGTTCGTGCACGACGCTATGAGGTGGGGTGCCACCTGGAACGAGGTGGCGGCCGCGCTGGACGTGACGACGGGCCAGGCCCGGTCCGTCCTCCGGTCCTACGCAGAGACGCAGCGGAAGCTCTACGAGGAGACCGAGAGGACGGGTGACCGGCCCTTGGGCTACTCCGCCGAGAAGTACCACTCCGCGCTGGCGCTCATCAGGCTCGCCGACGACGCCCGGTCACCGTCCGCCGCGTAGCGGGACGGACGGACTCGGTCCAGGTCGGGGATGAGCAGGTGTTTTGAAGTAGGCGATGGAGTGGGCTCTTCCCTGTGACACGATGCAGGGGTGGACAGCTCTGGGTGGGGAGCAGCTGAGCGGAGGGTGGCCGCAGAGATGCGGCGTCTGCTGGATGAGGCTCAGTGGTCTCCGGACGGCGAACCTGAACAAGTGCTTTTGATCCTGCGGAACCTCAGTGATGGCATCGGCGGCCTGGTCTGCGACGAGAGCGGTCGTGTGGATACAGATCTGGCCAAGGCAGTGTTCAGCGCCGACCCGCTCGGTGACATCTATGTGTTCGCCAGCGGCCTGAGGAAGAGCGTTGACCAGCGGCATCCTGCTCAGGGTGATGCGGGACACGCTCTGGCGAGGGAGGCTTTCGTTCAGCAGGCCTGCGGGAGCTTCCCGTACTTCCACCGGCTGCAACGTGAACTCTCGGAGTCCCTGGACCAGATCTTTCCGCGCAGCTGAGCTGCCTTGGGTCAGACGTGGTTTCTCTTGTCCCCGTTGTCGGTGCTGGGGCCTTTGCGGGTGAGGCGCCTGGTCATGAGGGTGCTGAATGACCAGTTCAGGTGGGCTTCCGATTCTCTGAACCATGGACCGGTCTCATGGAACCCCGCCTGTGGGGTTGTCTCCTGGGTAGGTCATGATGCGGCGATGAGCATGCAGCATCCTCAGGAAGTTGGCCAGGGGCACGTCGTGGCCCGGTATGTCGCTGGCGAACGGCGATACCTCGAACTGCTGGGTGGTAGTTTCCTCGGCCTTGAGGTGGAGGCGCGGGCCGCTTTCGTACGCTCGCTGCAAGCTGATTCGCTCCAGGTGAGCGGCCAGGAGATCAGGGCACTCCTCGGGTATGAATGGCGTTCCCGACTGACCGCTGCGTGGTTGGTCGGTGTGGCCCGCCGGGTTGCGTGGCGTGAACGCATCGGGGACCTCCTGCTGGCCAGTGAACTCACCTACGCAGGTCAGGGATACTGCTTTGCGCTTGCCCGGTTCGGCAGCCAGGATGATGCGGATATCCTCGTGTCTTATTTGGATCGTTATCTTCCGCAGTTGGAATGCCGGTATGACCAGGGAGCCGCCCTTGGAGCTCTCATGAGGCTGGATTCCCAGCTGGGCACAAGTCACGCCGAGCGATTCGTTTCTCCGGATGGCCCCTGGGAACGATGGGTCGATGCGCTTCCGCATACGCGCGGGACCGCGACCGCGTGGGCGGACAGCTCCAGAGCAGCGATCGACGCATGGTGCGGGCCTTGGGACGCTTGATCTGTCGCTCATGAAGTGGAGAACGGTGTCGACCGTCGGCTGTCGGTGGCACGTCCCGCGATCTGGTTGAAGGTGGGCATCCCGAGATCGACCGCCGAAGCCGTGCGGGCGGTGGCGGCGTCCATCTGGACAAGCTTGTTGTTGGCGCCGGCGAGGCTGGTTTCGAGGCCTTCGACTTCGCCGAGCCAGCCTTCTCGCTCGGCCTCGGCAATGCGGTCGATGAGGTTGTCGCGGATCTCGATGAGCCGGAGTCGTTCGGCGGGGTCTGGCCGGAGCATGGCGCATCTCAAGCAGGCGTGATCATGAATGCAAGGGGTGGAGAAGGCCCGGCCGCAGGTGCCGATGGAGAGTTCCGCATCTCGAAGTGGCCGAGGAAGGAGCCCCATTCCTCGTCGGTGGGTGTGCGGTATTCCTCGCTGGGGCGGGAGGCCCGGCGGCGGGCGATGAAGGCGCAGTGGGCTTCGATGACCTCTCGGGGGTAGACCGCGAGGTAGCCCATGGTCGAGTCGATCACACGGTGACCGGCGACGAGTTGTGCGATGTGGGGAGGCATTCCGTTCATCACGGCGTAGGTGATGAAGATTCCTCGAAAGTCGTGCGGCTGCATGGTCAGCCGCACGCCGCTGGCGTCGGTCAGACCGCTGCTTGCAAGGGCCTGGGCAATGTATGTCCGGATGCGGGCCGGGTGCATGGCCCGGTTCTCGGTGCCGATGCGGTGCTGGAACAGCAGTGGCATCGGCGGATTCCAGACGCGTTCGTGGGGGTCGTAGGCGGCAACCGAGGCGACGATATTGTCGCTGTCGCGGACTCGCATGATGATGCGGCTCAGGACGTCGGCCAGCTCGGGGGTTACCAGGATCAAGCGTTCTTGATCGGTCTTCGACGGGGCGATCTGGAGGAGCGGGACGAGCTCGCCGGTGGTCGGCAGCCGGTACTGGATGAGCGAGTGGTGGCTCAGCTCGCACAGTTCCTCGATCTGGATGCCGGCGTGGCGCAGGACTTCGATAGCGGCCCAGGCCCAGAACGCCTTGTGGTCCTCGTGGGTGAGATCGCGCTGGGCGGTCCGGACCGCGGTCCTGGGCGCATCGAGGTCTTGGGCCCAGACCTTGGCACCGGACGCGGTTTTCAGAACCGGCCGGAAGAGCGCCTGGCCGTCGACAGTGAAGGTGGTGCCGGGCTCGGCCTGTCGCGCGGCGGCGAGGACCGCTGCGGCCTTGAGGCGGTTGCGTTGGCTGGTACTGACGAGGAGTGGGAGCACGGGCAGTCGTTCCCGTGTGCGCTGGTCCATCTGCGCCTTGACGCGGCGCTGGTACTTCTTCTGGTTCGCTTCAGCGCTGGTGACTGGGCTGGGGGCTGCCCAGGATCCCCAGCGTGCGGGGTCCTCGGCAGCCCCCTGAGCGAGGTCGAGGTAGAACGCCCGCACCGTCGTGAGATCAGATCGTGCGCTCTTCCGCGGGCTGGTGACCGAGGCCGTGCTGCTGACCCTGGACCGGGCGACACCCATCTCCACCTGCTCCGGCCAGCCCGCTGCGGTGCAGCGTGGCGTAGGTGGCCAGGGCAGTCCTGGGGGCGGCGGCGAGGGCTCCGTAGATCTCCTGGGTGATTTCCGGTGCCCGCGCCGTGGGCATGGGGGCAGGCTCGTGCATGTGATGGGTGGGTGAAGGTTTCTGGGCCACGGGTCGAGAATGCGCTCGGCACGTCTGGTGGGCGGTGTAGCGCCAGGCCGTTCCCTGGGTTTCTTCCGAAGCGGCCTCACAGGAACTTGCACTCGTCAACCGGGAACCGCCCGATTGCCTCCTTGCCGGGGGATGTGTGCGTAGCGGAACAGGGCAGCCACGACCCGCTGATGCGAGAAGTGGACGCGGGTATGGCACTGAACGGGCTTGGCGGTGGTGGCGCCGTAGCCGAAACTTCGGAGGACGGGCTTTCAGCCCATGGGAACGAGAGCGATCGGTCGGGTCGTTGCAGCGGCCCGGTTGTGGATCTGGCAGGGGAGTTCGGCGCGGAGCTGGTGCGGGCCATCCGGGTCGGCCTGGCCCAGGGCGGCAGCTCCACCCACGCGCTGCGGCCTGCGCCCCAGTTGAGCTGGTGAGCCTTCGTCGCCGAGTACGCGCGGGGCGCACTGGCCGGGCCGGGCGGCGAAGACGAGGGACGAGGTCAGGGAGGCGCTGACCGTCGTCACCCTGGAGGTGCTCTGAAACCACCTTTCCGGGCGGCCCGGCGGGCCCCTGCCGCGCGGGTCCCTTCGCCACGGGGTCTTCGGGGTACCGGTCCGGGGCGGCAGCGCCGAACGTGGGCGGCGGTGGTATTCCCTGCGCGGCGGGGGACGGACGGCTCAGGTCGGCTCTGCCGCCGGGGTCGCCACCCGCTGGTCTCGGTCGGGCCGCGCAGCTCGCGGGTGTGCTCGGCGGTCTGGGCCAGGTCGAGGCCGTTCATAGGGATCGGGAGGAGGCGATAAGTGGGGTCAGCTCCCAGGCCAGGTCCCGGAAAATGCGGTGGAGCGGGCAGTACGGCTGAGGAACACAGCGGTCTGGTGCGCGGCGAGCGGAATCCGGTGAATCGCATCCGCGTCGCTGCAGTCTGGTGCTGTCCGGATGGGCCGGTATCCAAAAAACTCCGGGGCGCAATGAGCTTGGGGCGGGGCGCCGGTGAGGGTGCTTTCGCTGCGAGCGCCAGTTCGCTGAGGCGATTCACCCGTACACCCATGCTGCGAGGGTGCACGGCGGGTCAGGTGACCGCTGCCGGTAAACCATCACGCCCGGCAACCTGACCTGAATCTTGAGCGATCTACGACGGATGGGCGGGCGAGGTGGCCGGCTCCGCGAACGCGAACGCGAACGCGAACGCGGTCCCGGGCCGGCAGGGCCGGGCGGTCGCAGGCCCCTCCTGGGATCAGCGGCAGCGCGGGTCCCAGCCATCGGCGGCTGCCCAGGAGGTCGCGGTGGGTGGTGGTGGTGGTGAGGAGGGCGGGCGATCGGGTGCGAGTGGTGTGTGCGCCGCCGAGGCGTCATGGTGCGGTGTGCTCGAGGTGGTGATGTCCGAGGCCGGTACGTCCTCTGCGCATGAATCGGCCGTTCGCGCCCGGGGCATCGGTGGCTCATCCGTCCCGGTGATTGTTCTCCGTCCCGTGGGGGACTTGCCGTCTCTCCTCCAGGGCTGGGCCCGGCCATTCCGCAGTGTGGCGGCATGGCTGCGGAGAGCCCCGGATATGGATGGCACGACCCGACCTGTACGGCCCGTCAATCGGTGTACAACGGAGGTTCAGCCGCGTGATCGTCTCTTCGGAAGTCGCAGCGCAGATGAAGGAGTTCGACGAGAAGGGCTTCCTGGTGCTTCAGGGCCTGCTGCCGGCCCTTCTCGTCGAGCGTCTGGCCCGGGAGGTCGATCACTGGGTGGACTCCGGGCTGCGGCAACGGTCCATCGACGCCTGTTTACGCCCGGAGCGCTGCCCCGTGCCGGAGACGGTCGAGCTGGAGCTGGCGGCACACGGGGAGCTGGCCGTGTTTCCGCCGCTGCTGGAGCTGCTGGCCGACGACAGTCTGCTCGGCCCCGCCTTCGTGTTCCACCATCTCCACAGTGACCGCCGCCCCGCCGGTGCTCCGGGCAAGCCCTGGCACCACGACTACGAGCAGCGGCCCCAGCTCCACCGGCGGCTTCCGATGGTTCATGTCCTCCACTACGTTCGGGGCCTGCGGCCGGGCATGGGGGCTCTCGCCGTGCTGCCCGGCTCGCACCAGGAGGTCGCGGAGAAGAACGCCCGCAGTCATCTGGGAACGGCTGTCCTGCCGGGGGAGGCGGTGATCGACGAGCTGCCTCCGGGATCCACGGTGGTTCTGCACTCCGCGCTGTTCCACACCCGGCGGGCCGGGGACGCGTCCGGGGCCGACAGCGCGGGCCGGTACATGATCGACGTGTCGTACTGCCGTACGGGTGAGCCGTGGCCGCCGGTCAAGCCGTACTGGCGCCGCATACTGGCGGTGGGCCGGGAGCGCCGGCTGGGACAGGGACGGTGGGCCGAGTTGTTCGAGGAACGTCACTTCAGCGCGTACGAGCCGGACAGCGCCGGACGAGCGGAATGAGGGTCGTGGGGGCCGTCCCCTTCGACCGGGTCCTGGGTCACTTCACGCGGCACCACCCGCATCACCCCGGGGACATGTCCGACTCCAACGACGAGGCGGAGACCCATATATGCAACGCCCAGGCGCTCTCGGAGGGCCGCTGGCACCACGTACTGCTGGAAGGACCGGAGGTCCTCGGCGTGATGCTGCCCTGGCATCTCGGGGAGGACGGGGAGGTCGAGCTGATCCCGAGGACGGGCCTCACCGTACGGGCCGCCGCCGCCCGGCTGGCCGCGCTCGGGGACACGTATGCCACCTCCAACCCCATGTGCGCCCACAAGCTGGACCGTCAGGTCCGCGCCGAGCCCACCGCGGTGTTCCTGACCACCAGGGCGGTGGGAGGGCCGGACTACGAGGGACTGTCCGTCCGCGAGGGACTGATCCACCTGGACGGGCTGCACCGGATGCTGGCCTGGGAGCGGTCCGGGCGGCTGGCGCCCGGCCGGTTCCTGAAGGCGTACGTGGCGGGTCTATCCCCGGCCGACGTAGGGCATGGCGCTGGGCATGACCAGCACGGACTGGATGTTCACACCGTCCGGAAGGGCGGCCATGGCCCGGACCATGTCGACCACGTGCCGGATGTCCATCGTGGGTTCCACCCGCAGTGAGCCATCGGCCTGCCGGACGGCGGGCTGCGGCCGGTCGGCGGGGGTCACATTGCCGATGTCGATCTGGCCGCAGGAGATGCCGTGGCGGCGGCCGTCGAGGGAGAGCGAGCGAGTGAGGCCGGACACGGCGTGTTTGGCCGCGGTGAAGGCGACCGAGTCCGGTCGTGGCATCTGCGCCGAGGGAGCCCCGTTGTTGATGATCCGTCCGCCCCGGGGAGTCTGCGTCTTCATGATCCGGAAGGCTGCGCGCGAGCACAGGAAGGTGCCGGTGGCGATCGAGTCCATGACCCGGTGCCAGTCCGCCACGTCCACCTCCTCGGTGGGCGTGTACGGCATGACGTCAGCGGCGTTGTTGAACAGCAGGTCCAGCCGCCCCCAGCGCTCCACCACCGTAGAGAACAGCGCGTCCACGGACCCCGCGTCGGTGATGTCCGCGGGCACCACCACCGCCCGGTCGCGGTCACCCGCGTCGGCGAGGTCCGCCGTTCCACGCAGCCGCTCCTCACGCCGGCCGGTCAGCACGACCGTCCACCCATCGGCCAGCAGACCCAGGGCGCAGGCCCGTCCGATACCGCTGCCCGCTCCCGTGACCACAGCCGTCCTGACCACACCGCATCACCCCTCCATGTCACGCCGTCCCGAGTACCGGCCCGAACGCCGGGAAACGTGTCCCCGTGCATACCCCGGCAAACAGGAGCAGCCATGAATGACCGTTTACAGGCCCTGCACGGCACGGACGGCAGCAGGTCGTGGTTCGAGCGGGCCCAGCACTCTCTCGCGGGCGGGATCAGCTCGTCCTCCCGGCTCACCTCCACCGGCCCCCACCCCTACCCGCTCTACATGACCAGCGGGTCGGGCTCCCGGATCCGGGACGTCGACGGCAACGAGTACATCGACTACCTCATCTCCTACGGCAGCGCCGTCCTCGGCCACGCCCCGCCGGTGCTGACGGACGCTCTCACCCAGGTACTGCGCACCGGCACGATGTTCGGCACCTGCAACCTCCCGGAGGTGGAACTGGCCGAGACCATCTGCCGGATGGTGCCCTGCGCGGAACTCGTCCGCTTCGCGAACTCCGGCAGCGAGGCCGTCCAGGGCGCCGTACGAGCCGCCCGCGGCCATACCGGGCGTTCCCGGATCCTGAAGTTCGAAGGGCACTACCACGGCTGGTCGGACACCCTGGCGATCTCCAACCGCCCCACCGAGCACGAGGCCGGACCCCCCGGCACACCACGATCCGTCCCGCACTCCCCGGGCATTCCCGCCGGGGTCGTGGACGACGTGGTGGTCTGCCCCTGGAACGACCCGGTCGCGCTGCGCGCGGCGCTCGACGCCCACCGCGGGGACCTGGCCGCCGTCATCTGTGAGCCGATCGTCGCCAACAACGCCTGCACCATGCCCGAGCCGGGATACCTGGAGACCCTGCGCGAGGAGTGCACCACCCGCGGCATCGTGCTGATCTTCGACGAGGTCTGCACCGGGTTCCGCACCGGCCCCGGCGGGGCCCAGGCCCTCTTCGGCGTGATACCCGACCTCGCCGTGTTCTCCAAGGCGCTCGGGGGCGGCCTGCCCATCGCCGCCTTCGCCGGACGCCGGGAGATCATGGGCGCGCTCGCCTCCGGACGGGTCAAGCACGGCGGCACGTACAACGCCTCGCCCCTCTGCGCGACGGCCGCCCTGGTGACCCTGCGGCAACTCGGCGATCCCACCGTCGTCCAGCGGATCGACGACGTCGGCCGCCAGGTGATGGAAACAGCGCGCAAGGCGGCACACGACCAGGGCATCCCCTGCTCCGTACAGGGCGTCGGGGCCATGTTCCAGACCGTCTTCACCACCGACGGCCGCCCCACTCGCCACTACCGCGACCTGCTCCGCGTCGACGAGGCCCGCTCCCACGCCTTCCGGCACGCACTCCTCGAACGCGGAGTCCACGCCAACGCCTTCCCCATGGCCTGCTGGTTCGTCTCCGCCGCGGTCACGGACGACGACCTCGCGGCCACGTGCACGGCCATCACGGAGGCGTTCAAAACCCTGTGATCACAAGCGCCATCAGCGGAGGCATGAGGTGCTTCTCTCTCATTCGCCAGGTGAGGCGTGAGGCGTGAGGCGTGGGGTTTGGGGTTCGGGGTTCGGGGTTCGGGGTTCGTAGAAGGTGCCGTCGCGGAGCCTCGGAGGAGCACGTTGGTCCGTTGCCGGGGCCAGGCGGAGGAAGCGAGGTGCGCGGCGGTGGGGAAGCCGGTGCCGCCGCCGACGGTGACCAGCAGGATGGCGGGGGTCCTGACGTCGGCGCCGGGCAGCGACGTCAGGACCTCGGAAGGAGGGTGGGACTCCAGCAGGCCCGTGATCTGGGCGTCTGTCGCACGTCTTTGTTCGTGGACGGCGCCGGACGGGCGGGCCGGGGACGGACTACTACGTCCAGGGTGCCGGTGCCGGGAACGATGACGGTAGGTCGTCGAGTGCCTTGACGACCTCGTCGGTCAGTCGCGTGGCCATGCGCGGGGCCTTGGGCCGGATCACCTCGACGAGTCTGCGGCGTCCGGCCTTTCGCAGGGCGGCCGGGGAGCCGTGGCGTTCGGGGAGCCAGGTGATGGCTTGGTGGTCGAGCCGGGCCGGGGACGCGTTCCAGGGGCCGGGTGGACCTGGTTGAACAGGCCGCGGATGCGGTTGCTGGTGCGGGTGGGCCCGGCGGCCAGGTCCTGGTCGAAGCCGACCAGGCCAGCGTGCGGTGAGGAGTGGAACGGGCCTGTAGGGGTTTTGTCCATGGCCGCGAGGTCGGCGCGGGGGCACCGTCGCGGATGGGTCGATGGGTGAAGCGCCGCGACGAACTCGGTCGGTGGTGAGCAGCAGGATCCACTGCCGGCCGGTCATCTGCCTCTTGCTGGCCGCCCGTACCGCACCGCCCACCTTTCGGTGCGTTCGCTCCTTCGGCAGCCCTCGCGCGGGTGACACCAGCTCGTGCGCGGGCTGTCGAAGGCTCTGGCACAGATGCAGGGGCACCGTCTGCCACATTGGGTCGTCGGACTCCGGCAGTACCCGGCCCGTCGCGGCTCCCGAAGCGGTCGGCGATGCTGCGGAGGGGGCTGGTGGAGTCGGTTCCTGCTCCACTCCGGCTTCAGGTGAGACGGGGCTGATCGCCGGCCGGGACGTCTGTTCTGCAGGCGCGGCTGGCTGACGGCCTGACGGCCTGACGGCCCGACGTACGGGCACCGAGCGCAGCGCGCCCGACCCGACTCCTCGACGGCCGCCTGCACCACCGACCGCCTCGGGCCGTACACCAGCGCGGCCGGCTGGTGTGGCAGGCGTAGGCCTCCATCGCGCGCAGGGCGGCTGTCGCTGTGACGTCGTGGCCCAGTATGAACCAGGCGGCGCCAGCGCCATTGGGTTTGGCTGAGCTGCTGTTCGCGGGGTCTGATCTGGTGTTTTCCGCGGCGGACATGTCCGCCACGGTTACACATCACGAAAGCCGCCGATGTCATGTCATGCAGCGGGCAGAGCTGCAACATCACTTACCGATGGGTTGAGGCGAGCGAAGCCTTCCTGACGTTGGTAGGGGAAGTACGGGTAGGTCGCCACCTTGTCGCTCGCTGCATTGAGTTTCGCCAACTGGTCGGACGTAAGGGTCCAGCCGACGGCGCCGAGGTTCTGACGGAGCTGCTCCTCGTTGCGGGCGCCGATGATGACGGAGGAAACGGTCGGCCGCTGGAGCAGCCAGTTGATGGCGATTTGCGGAATTTTCTTGCCGGTCTCCTGAGCGATCTCGTCAAGGGCGTCGACCACGCGGTAGAGGTGTTCATCCTCGACCGGCGGGCCGTAGTCCGCGGTGTCGTGCAGTCGGCTATGGGCCGGTAGGGGCTGGCCGCGGCGGACTTTGCCGGTGAGCCGTCCCCAGCCGAGGGGGCTCCAGACGAGGGCTCCGAGGCCCTGATCCAGTCCGAGGGGCATCAGCTCCCATTCGTAGTCGCGGCCGATGAGGGAGTAGTAGACCTGATGCGCGACATAGCGCGGGCGGCCGTACCTCTCTGCGATCGAGAGGGACTTCATCGCCTGCCACCCGGAGAAGTTGGAGATGCCGAGGTAGCGGACCTTTCCTGCTCGTACGAGATCGTCGAGTGTGGACAGGACTTCCTCGATCGGCGTGCCGGCGTCAAAGGCGTGCAGTTGGAACAGGTCGAGGTGGTCGGTGCCGAGCCGGCGCAGGGCGTCCTCGCACGCGGTGATCAGACGCGAACGGGAGGAGCCCGCATCGCCTGGACCGTCACCCATCGGCAGGCTGGTCTTGGTGGATACGATCACCCGATCCCTGCGGCCTTTGAGCGCTTCGCCCAGCACCTCCTCAGAGGCGCCGCCGGAGTACACGTCGGCGGTGTCGAACATCGTGATCCCGGCGTCCAAGCAGATGTCCACGAGGCGGCGTGCCTCTCGCGCATCGGTGTTGCCCCAGGCGCCGAACAGCGGTCCCTGGCCGCCGAAGGTGCCGGCGCCGAAGCTCAGTGCGGGGACCTTGAGGCCGGATGCACCCAGCCGCCTGTATTCCATGGCTGTTCCTCTCTCGCTGCCTCACTGGCTAATGGTTCTGTAGTTCCGTTAGGGTGTTCCTCAACGTAGCAGATGTGAGCGATTAACGAAACTGGAGTCCCGTTATGGGGTTTGAGGGTGCGGATCCGGGGACCATCCGTCCTGGAGGGCGCACGGCACGGGTGCGGTCGGCGGTGCTGCAAGCGGCCGGGGACGCCCTGGCTGAGCATGGCTTTGCCCACCTGGACCTCGCCGACATCGCGCGCCGTGCCGAGGTGGGCAAGACCACCGTCTACCGCCGCTGGGGGACGGTGACCAGCTTGGTGGCTGACTTGCTTGTGGACATGGCCGAGCAGTCACTGCCGCGTACCGAAACCGGCTCGCTGCTCGGCGATCTCAGGGCCAACGCCCGGCTCGTGCAGCGCACCTTGGCCGACCCGCGGCAAGGAGCGCTGTTCAAGGCAGTGATCGCAGCAGCCACCTGCGAGGCTAAGACAGCTGAGGCCCTGCACAACTTCTACGACATCCGCGTCAAGGAGTGGGCACCCTGCGTCCAGCAAGCCATCGAGCGGGGCGAGGTACCTGAGGGCACCGATGTCCACGAGGTCATCCGAGCTGTCTCAGCCCCCCTCTACTACCGCCTGCTGACCACGGGCGACCACCTCGACGAAGCCGCCGCGGACCAGGCCGCCGAGGCCGCCGCAGTCGCAGCGCGCGCGGGAGCATACCTGCGGGGTGAGTGAGGTCTTGCGTGACCAGCTTCTTGTATCCGTCCGAGTGCTGGTCACCGTGCGCGCGATCTCGGGGGGCATAGGGGCTCAGGGTTGCGTCGACCTCGGCGGCAATCTCGTTGTGGTGGCAGAGCATGCGGGTGACCACGGGAGCGAGGGCCTGGACAACGAGCAAGCGGATCGCGGCCGGGGTCCCCACTGGGCAGGGACCCCCCCAGGGGATCGAGGCGAAGTTCGAGGGCCTTCATGGTCACGTCCTGGGGGCCCGCGCTCCCGGGCCGCAAGTCGGTCGGGGACGGCTCGACCTACCGCTGGTGGCTGGGTCAGTTCGAACTGCTCGGCTACCACCCCGTAAAGGTCCTGTACCTGAACAGCCAGTTCTTCGGGGTGCCGCAGTCGAGGGACCGCGGTACGGGGTGTTCAGGGACCGCGGCTACGGAGTGTTCGTCGACAGGTCCCTGCCGATGCCCGACCTGGAGCACTTCCGGTGTCCCACCGCGGACGCTGCGACACCGACGTCGAGGCCGTGCGGACGTGGCAGACCGGTATCTCGGCGAGCGGCACGGTGATGTACGGCAAGCAGCACAAGTACCGGTGTGCCCGTTCTGCCGCCGCCCTGTCGTCCCGCTGATGACGCCGTCGCTGGCTGTGCTCGACCTCAGTGGCCTGGGCACGTGGATCGGTGACAAGCCGGTCAAGACCCACAGGGACGGCTTTGTCGGGCCGCTGGCGCGGTCGTCGATGGCGCGCTGCCGAGCACTGCCGACGGCGGTTCGTCGACTTCCCGACGATCGTCATGCCGGCGAGGGGCGTTCACGGCTCGAAACGGCTTCTGCTGCAGCCGATGGCGACGCAGACCAGCCGGCAGGAGACCGCGACCCTGTCCACCGGTCCGGTCGTCCAGCCGCTGTGGACACCGGACACCGGACGCCGACGGCGCACTGCCGCCGCTGGCGCTCGCCGTGGACAACTTCCAGGGGGCGGCGCGCACAGGGTGGCGACGGCGGCCTGGAGGACCATGAACAGGGTGATGTTGTGACGCTGGGCGAAATCGAGGAGGCGGGCGTGCAGATCCAGATCGGCGTCGAGCTCGATGTCCACGGTGTCGCCGCGGAAGTTGAGCTTGCGGGGTCGCGGTCGGTCGGTGGGAGGGGTCAGCTGCTCGGGCAGGTCGCCGAGGGTGCGCTGCCAGTAGTCGGCCTGCGTGGCGAGGGCGCTGTCCGGATCGTCCTCCGTGCCGAGCACCCGGCGCTGCCACAGGGTGTAGTCGGCGCACTGAACGGGGAGCGGCGCCCAATCGGGGGCCCGGCCGTCGAGCCGGGCGGCGTACGCGATGCCGAGGTCGCGGGCGAGGGGCGCCATGGACCGGCCGTCGCCCGCGATGTGGTGCAGGGCCAGCAGCAGGACGTGCTCCTCCGGTGCGAGCGGGAAGGGGTGGGCGCGCAGGGGTAGTTCTGTGGCGAGGTCGAAGCCGAGGGCCGACGCTGCCGCGAGTTCCGCGGGCAGCCGTTTTCGTTCACCGGGGTGACGGTCAGGGCGGGGCGGGCGGTCGTGGCGTCGAGGATGATCTGGCGGGGTTCGCCGCCTGCCTCCGGGTAGACAGTGCGCAGCGATTCGTGCCGGGCCGCGAGGTCGGCCGGGGTGTCGGCGAGAGCCGCGCGGTCCAGGTCGCCGGTGATCCGCAGGGTGGCCTGGATGTTGTAGGCGGCGCCTCCGCCGTCCTCCAACTGGTTGAGGAACCAGAGCAGGCTTGCGCGATAGCCGCTTGGCTCGCTCTTCGATGTTGCCCCTCAAACGGGGACGGTCAGCCAACATCGCTCGCGGGTGTGACGTCATCTCCTCGCGTGAAGAGTGCAGCCGACGACGTGCAGCCACCAACGCGACACGCGTCAGTTCGATGGGCGGGGGTTCGGCCGGCAGGAAGCGGCGGGTGCCCCGGATCGGGAGGCCCACCCCGCCCGCTGCCAGGCACCGTTCGGGTACCGAGTCCAGGGCCTGCGCTCCTCGCAGCCCGAGGACCGCCAGCTGCTTCTGCCCGCTTGGCTGCGCCCGCCGGGTCCAGCCGCTACCTGACCCCCTGTGCGGCCACGACCAGCGCGGCCCGGATGGTGGCCTGTAGCTCGGCTGCCTCCTCGTTCGGCCCGCCGCTGACCGTCCCCTCACGCCGGGCGAAGCCCTCCACCGCAGCCCGCATCGCCGCGTTCAGCATCGCCGCGCGGACAGTCGCGGCCGGATCTTCCGCAGCCGTCCCCGACCGCGCGGCGAGCGCCGCCGCGAACGCCGGGACCGCTTCGTCGTGTGCCTCCAGCCATACCGCGCGAAGCGCGGGCTCGGTTCCCATCACCCGCAGCAGGGCGACCACCCTCTCCCGGTCGGTCCCTCCGATGACCCCGAACTCGTCGTCCGGCCAGGTGTCCAGGAAGCCCTCCAGGGGCTCGTCCGGCGGCCAGGCCCGTAGGCAGCCGGTGATCGTCTCGATGCCTTTTGAGAACAGCGGTGCGACGCATGCCTCGATGCTGGGGAAGTAGCGCCACACGGTGCGCCCGGAGACTCCGACCGCACGTCCGATCTGCTCGCCGGTGGTAGTGGCCACCCCTTGGCTGAGGAAGAGGTCCACCGCGGCCCTGGCGATGCCCAGCCGGATCTCCTTGCGCTGGTCCTCCGTCAGCGGCGGCCGTCCCGTCCGTCCGCGTGCCGTGGTCATCCGCTCCTCCTCCGGTCCGGGTGACCTACCTGCTCGGCGAGCCTCTGGGGTGGCCTCCCGGAGTGAGTTTATAGCACTCACAGACATAAAGTCGTAGGGTGAGGTCGTAGGCGTCAGGGCCCCCTCGCGCCTACCCACTGACGGCAGGAGAACTTGCATGGCCACTGGACTCGGCGGACGTAGCGTCATCGTCACCGGAGCAGGTTCGGGGATCGGCAGGGCCGCGGCCCTGGCGTTCGCGGCCGAAGGCGCGAACGTGGTCGTCGCGGACATCAGCGAGGAGCGCGCCACCACCGTCGTCAAAGAGATAGAGCGAACGGGCGCGAGCGGCACCGCGGTCGCGGTCATCGGCGACTTGAGCGAGCAGCGGCACGTCGACTTGGTCGTCGGCACGGCTGTCGACCGCTTCGGCGGCGTGGACGTCCTGGTCAACAACGCCGGGATCATGGACCGTATGTCGGCCCTCGCCGACGTATCCGATGACGAGTGGGAACGGGTGATCCGGGTCAACCTCACCGCGCCCTTCCGCCTCACCCGCGCCGTGCTCCCCCATATGCTCGCCGCCGGTCGCGGTGCCATTGTCAGCACCGCCTCCGAGGCGGGCCTGCGCGGCAGCGCGGCCGGCGCCGCCTACACAGCCTCCAAGCACGGCATCGTCGGCCTGACGAAGAACCTGGCGGTCATGTACCGCAAACACGGCATCCGGGCCAACGCCATCGCCCCCGGCGGCACCAGCACGAACATCTCCGTCTCCCCCGAGGAGAGCGCCCACGGCCCCGCCGCGCTCGGCCCGCACTTCGTCAACGCCGGCAGGCTCGCCCAGCCCGAGGAGCAGGCCGCCGCGATCCTCTTCCTCGCCTCGGACGCCGCCAGCAACATCAATGGCGCGATCCTGCCCGTCGACGATGGCTGGTCCGCCGTCTGACCGGCCCCCGAGCCACGATGCACGCCCTGCCCGGAACACCACGGCCTTTGTCCGCCGCGCGGCTTCCGGGATCGGGCACTGGTTGTCCAGGGCCTTCGTTTCCGCAGCAGCGTCCATTCGGCCCCGGCCCGTCGGCCGGGCTCCCGTGCGGTCGCGGTCGTGGCCCCTGTCGGTGGCGGCCAGGGTACGTAGGTCCTTCTGTACGACCTGCCGCCCGGTGGTGTTCACGGCCTGCCGCATGACATGGCCCGTGAGGCGAAGCCAGTGCCGGTCAGGGAAGACCGGAGCTGTCGCTGCCCCCGCCAGCCTGGGCGGGACGGGGGGAAGCAATATGAACGAGCCCGACTACACCGACGTGTTGAGTGCTTGCGCCGAGGACGTCGAGGCCGCGATCGGGTCCCGGGGTCGTGGCCGGGCGGGGCGGGGCGGGGCGGGGCCCAGACTCCTTCCGGGTTTCGGGTGGTCCGGACGTGATCAACGCCATCAGCGTCGACGGTGAGCCGGAAGTCCTCGCAGACGGGGCGCCGCTGCCGCGCCTGCGTGCGGGTCGCTGTGTGTGAGGAGGCAGGCGTCGAGGGTGTGGGCCGGTTCGGTGGATCGTTGGTCGTCGTCCACGGGACCGGTCAGCGGGCCGATGTGCGCCGCCCAAGGAGCGGGCCGCCGAGCTCGGCGCGTCCCGCGCGCGAGAACAGGGGGCGGGACGCGCGGAACTGGTCGGCCCGCGCGATGGTGCCCGCCCGGTCGATGGCGGGCACCTGGTCCACGCTTCCCAGCTGCGATCGGTAGGCGTCCTGCACCCCGGCCACCGTGCTGCTCGCTCCGCGACCGCGCCCGTCACCCCCCTCCGGGGGCCTGGGCCGGGTCAGCTGTGGCTGTGGCGCTCAGGTCAGTTCGGCCGGCGGGGCGACTGGCCGGAGGATGCCGGCCGTCGTTCCGGTCGGCATCGCTGCTACGACGCCGCCGTCGACCAGCAGATCGGTGCCGGTGATGAAGGTGGCGTCGGGGCCGAGGAGGAACGCGGCTGCCGCGGCGATGTCGCCCGGGGTGCCGAGCCGCCGGGTTCCTGACGCCTCCACCATCGCGCGTATGCCCGTCCCGTCGGGTCCGGCCAGCTCCTGCTGACCCATGGGTGTGGAGATGACACCGGGGCTGATCGTGTTGACCCGCGCCCCGCGCAGACCCCACCGCGTACTGGCGCTCTGGACCCTCAGCTGGTTGGCTCGTTTGGAGAGGCTGTAGGCGAACCTGGCGTGGGGCACGGCCTCGCCGCGCAGGATCGGCAGGGCCAGCAGTTCGTCCGTCGGGGTGTTGGCCAGGGCTTGTTCGGTGTCCGTGGAGAACCCCCCTCGGGCGAGGGTCCCCGCCATGCTCGCGATGAACACCCCCGCGCCGCCGGGGGCGATGACCTGCTCGAACGCGTCGAGGGTGAGGGCGACACCGAGCAGGTCGACCCGGAGGATCGCGTCGACGGGTGCCTGTGCGGGGGACAGGCCGGCTGTATGGGCGATCCCGGTGACCGCGCCCAGCGAGGCCGCGGTCTCCGCCAGCTCCGCCACGGAATCGGCGGAACCGACATCGACGCGCCGGCCCTCGACGTCGTACCCGTCGCCCCGCATCCGCTCGGTGAGAGCGTCGAGCAGGGGCTCGTCCTAGTCGGCCAGGAGCACCTTGCGGCCCATGCCGCAGCGTCGGGCGATGGCCTCGCCCATGCCGCCGACGCCGATCACGGTCAGTACGCCGGGTGTTGTCATCCGCTCGTTTCCCTTCGAGGTGTCTATCGATGTATGTATCGATGTGTTTGTCGGTGTGTTCATCGGGTGGACGGGGCGCTGGCTGCGCGGGCGCGCAGGATCTCGTCCAGGGACTCTTCGCGCCAGCGCCTCAGCAGCGCGTGGAAGGCGACGGCACCGTGCGGATAGCTGCTCGGGCTGTCGGGGCGTCCGTGTCCCTCCCGGTTGTAGTAGCCGGGAGTGCACTCGGCGTGGAACCAGGCGTGCTCGGGGGCGTCTTCGGCCAGGACGGCCAGCCAGGCGTCCTCGGCATCGGTGGACGGTTCGACCAGCGCGTTCCCGGTCTCGGCGGCGGTGACGAGCGCCGCGGCGTGGAGGGCCTGCTCGTCCATTACATGGGTGTAGTTGACACTCACGGTGTTGTGCAGGAGGCCCATGCGGATCAGGTTCGGGAATCCATTGCTGGTGAAGCCGTGCAGGCTGCGTGGCCCGTGCTCGTTCCAGGTGTCGTGCAGTGCGGCCCCGCCCCGGCCGTGCACCGGAAGCCTGCCGGAGTCGACACCGGAGATCCCGACGGAGAAGCCCGTGGCGAAGATCAGGCAGTCCAGCTCGTAGAGCGTGTCACCCACCACGGCTCCGCGCGGGGTGATGCGCTCGATGCCGTGGGTGTCGGCCGTGTCGACCAGGGTGACATTGGCCCGGTTGAACGCCTCGTAGTAGGTGTCGGAGAACGTGGGGCGTTTGCAGGCGTACCGGTACCACGGTTTGAGCTTCTCGGCGGTCCCCGGGTCGGTGACGGCCGACTCGACACGGGCGCGCAGCTCGTCCATCTTGGCGGCGTCGGCGATCTCGTAGTCCGCTTCGTAGGCATCGCCCCGTTCCTTGCGCCGAAAGCTGGTCAGGAGCTTCTCCAGCAGCGCGGCGGACGAGGTCCAGCGGTCCGCCACGAGGTCCCGCTCGACGCTCTCACCGGAGACGACACGCAGGAAGTTCTCCCGGCGTTCGCGGGCCCAGCCCTCGTGCTCGGCGCCCACGTCGGGTGCGGTGGTGCGG
Organism: Streptomyces sp. NPDC004610; assembly: GCF_040609715.1. Lineage (NCBI taxonomy): Bacteria > Bacillati > Actinomycetota > Actinomycetes > Kitasatosporales > Streptomycetaceae > Streptomyces > Streptomyces sp. NPDC004610. The sequence goes on from NZ_JBEXLA010000005.1 coordinate 59,362, forward strand.
CGGTTGGCGCGGACGTCCACGGTGGACGGGGTCCGCTGGAACACATGGACGTGCCGGGCGTCCTGGGCCACCAGCGGGATGACCTGGACCGCGGTGGCGCCGGTGCCGACGATGCCCACCCGCTTGTCGGCGAGACCGGTCAACCCGCCCTCCGGGGTGCCGCCGGTGTAGGCGTAGTCCCATCGCGAGGTGTGGAAGGTGTGACCGGCGAAGTCCTGGACGCCGGGAATTCCCGGCAGCTTGGGCTCGGTCAGGGTGCCGGTCGCGGTGATGACGTAGCGGGAGCCGAACGCGTCGCCGCGATCTGTGCGCACGGTCCATGTCTCGGATTCCTCCTCCCAGGTCAGTGAGGTGACCGAGGTGGAGAACAGGGCGTCCGCGTAGAGGTTGTACCGGTGGGCGATGCGTTCCGCGTGCCGGCGGATCTCCTCACCCGGGGCGTACTTCCACTCCGGCACATAGCCGGTCTCGTCGAGCATCGGCAGATACACATGTGACTCGACATCGCAGTGGATGCCCGGGTACCGGTTCCAGTACCAGGTGCCTCCCAAGCCCCCGCCGTTCTCGACGATCCGGATCCCCTCCACCCCCTGCTGCCGTAACCGGGCTCCGGCGAGCACACCGCCGAATCCACCGCCCACGACGGTCACGGTGACCGTGTCGTGCCGGGGTGCGCGGGTGGGCGTCGCCGGGGAGAACGGGTCCGTGGCGAACGAGGCGAACTCGGCCTCGGCGGGGCGGTACTGGCGTTGCCCCTCGGGATGGAGCCGTCGCTCACGTTCGGCTCGGTAGCGCTGCCTGAGTGCGGCGAGGTCCGCGGGTGTGGGGACATGAGTGGCCGTCATATGAGGTTCCCTCCGGTAGGGGTGAGGCGCATGAGCTGCGTGGGCGTGGGCGGGGGCAGGTCGGTCGACTGACGACCTGACGCCTGAGGCAGGGGTGCCTGACGGTGGGGCCGGTGCAGTTGTGAACGCCGACCGCCGTGCACTACCGTAACACCAACCGGACAACGCTGTCCGGGTGTTGGGTTGTGGAGAGGGGCGGGCGACCGACGGCGCGATTCCCAGCCGTCGCGGCCCCCGCCCAGTGGACAGAAAGGCCACCCCCATGCGACTTCCTATGCGGTTGCGGTCCTTAGCCCTGCTCGTCGCGTTCGGCACCATGGCTCTCTCGGGCACCGGAACCGGCACCGGCACCGGCGCAGCGGTGTCGAGCGGCGCGGCCGATGCCGACGGTGCCGGTCGGATCGTCCGCGCCCACGAGGTGATGCGGTTGACGTCGGTGCACGAGGAGAGCGGCATGACCCTGCTGGAGGGCCCCGTCTTCGACCCGGCGGGAAGGCTGCTCGTCGTCGATGTCACCGCGCCCGCCGGTGCGCCGAAACTCCTGAGCGTCGACGTTCGGCGGAAGACCGCGCGGGGAATCTTCACCGACGGTCAGGGGCACTACTCCTCAGCCCAGTTCAGCCCGTTCGACGGGCGCCTCTACCTGACCGACATCGCCCAGGGCATCGTCATCAGTCTGGAGCCCGACGGAAGCGACCCGCGGACCTTCTTCGACGGCGAGGTCGACGGCGTCCGGATGGTGCCGGACGACATCGCCTTCGACCGCGACGGCAACCTGTACATCAGTGACCTGCTCGGCATGACGGAGGGGGAGGACCGGGGGCGCGTGGTGCGGCTCGACCGGTCCGGGGAGAACGCAACCGTGCTGGCCGACGGGCTCGCGGCGACGAACGGCATCTCCTTCGACGCCGACCATCGCGGCCTGTGGATCAGCGAACTCACCGAGAACCGCATCTCCTATCTGCTGCTCGACGACGCGGGCTCGGTGCTGTCCCGGCACACCGCCATGCAGGTGGACAACGGCATCGCCCAGACCGATTCGATCGCTGTGGACGCGGACGGCAACCTCTACCAGGGGCTGCACGGCCGTCCCGCCATGGTCGTGTACGACCGCTACGGTGAGCTGCTGGCCACCGTGGAGATCCCGGCCGACACCGAGGGACTGACCTCGGCGACGAACGTGGCGATCCGACCGGGGACGACCACGGCCTACATGACCGTCAGCGGTTCCGCCGGAGGCTACCTCTACCGCTTCGACGCCCTGGCGGAAGGCACCCGGCAGTCCAACGGCGGCTGACCGCGCTCAGCGGCACGGGGTCCGCGCTCAGCAGCACGGGGGCACGGGGGGCGGTCCCACCGTGACGCCGAGCAGCCGCCAGGCCGCCAGCGCCCGCTCCTCGCGCTCCTCGCGGGTGGAACTGCGCACAGCGCCGGCGACCATGATGACCGCGAGCATCACATCGTCCAGCGTGCCGAGCCGGCCACCGTCGCCGCCCGTCAGATGCCTCCCCAGCGCGTGCCTGACCCGGTCCTGCACCGCATGGGCATAGGCGAGGACGCCGGAGCGGGTACCGGTCTCCTTGGAGTGCAACAGGGTGAGAAAGCCGGCCGACTCGGTCAGATGCCAGGTCAGCACGCCCAGCACGCCCGCCAGCGTCGCCCCCTTCGCGTCGGCGGCGACCTCGATATGGCGTACGTTCTCCTCCAGCACCGCGATGGCCAGGGACTCCCGGTCGGGGAAATGCCGGTACAGCACCCCCTGGCCGACCCCGGCGCGGCGGGCGATCACGGACAGCGGGGCGTCCAGCCCGTGCTCCGTGAAGATCTCCCGAGCGGCGGCGACCAGGGCGGCCCGGTTGCGGGCGGCGGCCTTGCGCCCTGGGTTCCGCGGCCTGCCCTCGGCCTGCTCGGTCTGCTCGGCTTGCTCCGTCATCCGGAAAGGGTATCGGGCGTACACCGGGGGTACGGGTGCGGCGGGGTCGGGATCGTTGCCTCGGTGACTTCGGTGACTTCGGTGACTTCGACGGCCTCGATGACCTCGACGGCCTCAGGACCGGGTGATGGCCCGCCGTGTTGGGCCGACACGGATCCGGCCGGGACCTACCGGGGACCGCCGGGTTCGGCATTCGCTTCACGGCCGGACGGCCGGACAGCCGGGCGGTCCCGGGCGGCCCCGCGATCGTAGAGGGCCTGTGCCCGTTCGGCGCAGGTGAGGCAGAACAGCCCCAGGTACGCGGGCGGCAGCCCGTCGAGCTGTTCCGGAAGCCGTCGGTTTCCTGCCATGCTCTTCCGCTACTCCCTCTCTGCCCAGAACAACATGTACGGCGAATTCTGCGAAGCGTGGCCGCGGATGCCTTCGCCCCCGATGATGAGACCGCGTTGGTCGAGCAGCGGCAGGCAGGTTTCGCGGCAGAAGTTGTGTGAGGCCGGGCGCTCCGAAAGCCGCGTGCTGGTGCCTTTGGGGTCCGGCATGTAGTCATCGTTGCGTACGGACGGACTGGAGTTCTTCGGCATGGTTGAGGGCGAGCTGCGCGTCGTCCTCGGTGCCGGGTCCGCACGTTGTGGCGCAGACTTCGCGTCAACGCTCCCTGAACCGGCCCGTGTTGCGGACGCCTGTGTGATGCTGCCTACCCCTCTGCCGTCGCTGCGGAGATGTCGGCAGGCCGTGAACGGGAGTTTTCATGCAGAAGGTCATCGACTACATCGAAGAACATCGGAAGTCGTACGAGAACCACGCGTTCTTCACTCGCCTGCTCGCCGACGAGTCGCTCTCCGGGGAGCGGCGTCTGGCGTGGGGGCCCAGTGTGGTTCCTTTCATCATGGGCTACTCCGATCTCAACAAGTACGTCTTCCGCAAAGACGAGGACAAGGCCCGGCCCGGTCAGTTGCAGGCCCTGCTGAACGCGCACACCTACGAAGAGGACTTCCACTGGCAGTGGATGCTGACCGACCTGGAGAAGCTGGGGGCCGACAGTGCCATGCCGCTGTCGGACGCCACGCGGGTTCTGTGGAGCGAGGACTTCAGCCATTCCCGGCGTCTCTGCCTGGAACTGACCGCGCTCGCCGCAGGCGCCCCCACGTACGCCGTTTTCGCGATGGTCGAGTCCATCGAGGCCGTGTCCATCACGATCTTCAGCCACTGCCGGGGGATCACCCTGCGGGACGGTCGCGAATGTGAGTTCTTCGGTACGAAGCACTACACGGCGGAAGCGTCGCACAGCATCAAGTCGCCCGAGGTGGAGGAGAAGAGCCTGCCGTCCCTCGATGGCGCACAGCGCGAGGAGGCGAAGCGGATGGTGGACCGCACGTTCTCGCTCTTCGACGACTGGTCCGGCTCGCTTCTGCGGTTCGCTCTCGGGGGCGGGGAGCACGAGCGCACGTACGAGAGGGTGATCCAGGAGAGCAAGGATCTGCTGCCGGGGGGCTGAGCAGGGGCCGCCGCCGTTTCTGTTTTGAGATTGGGGGTTGATGCTGCCACGGTGCCGTTCTGGGGGTTGGGCGGTTCCCGGGACTGGTCAGCGTTGGTTGTAGTGGCTGATGCGGGCTTGTGTCGGTGTCGGCGATGCCATGTCGACGTGCTTGTCATGGTGAGGTGGGTGAGGGCGGGATCATGGGCTCGTCCTCGGGTTCGGTCTTGGTGGGGTCCGCGTTCGGCCGGAGGTGTTCCAGGGGGTAGTTCTCGGCGTAGTCGATCACGATCATGCCGTGCGGGTTGCGGGGGTTGGGCCGGGCGTTGTCGAGTGCGACGGCGGCCATGATGGGCTGCCGTACGGTCTCGCCGGTGTTGTCGGTCATCTCGATCTCGAACTCGATGAACTGCGCGTTGATGGCGGATTCGTCGATCTCGGGTGGTGCGGCCGGGGTCGCGGGGGCGGAGGTGCCGTGGGGGGCTGGCGGCGGGGGCTTGATGGCGGTGTTGGCGAAACCCACCGCGTTGGCGGCGCCCTCGGCTCCCATCCAGGCGATGATCTTCTCCGGGTCCTGAGGGTCCCTGAACACCATGGTGTAGTAGGGGTAGTCGCTGTAGTAGGTCGTCGCCCACGCCTCGGCCTCCTCGTCGCTCTCCAGCAGCGCGCCCAGGTAGAGGCCGAGGATCCTTCCGTTGGAGAGCAGGGGCAGTTCCTGTGTGGGTACGGAGGTGAGGTCGGCCGACTGGTCGGCGGTGCGGGACGGGTCGCGGGGGTCGGCGAGGAAGAGGCCGTACTGTCCGGTCAGCATCATCTCGTGGGGCCTGAGATGGTCGGCGGACAGTCGGTGGGGCGTCACCCGGGCGGGGCTCTCGTCCTCCCGGATGAGGCGCTGGACCTCGCCCAGGACGTCCTGCCGTAGTTGTCTGGCGACCGTTTCCAGCCTGTTGCGCGAAAGGCTCAGGCGGGGGTCCGTGGCGCTGAGGTTCATCGCGCGCAGATGTTCCAGGGCGCCCGCGGCGAACGTGGCGGAGCTCGCGCTCACGGACGGGTGGACCCGGCCGTCGGCGGTGGCGTAGCGGGGGTGCACCCTGCGCCAGGGGTCCCTGGGGTCACGCCAGGGGAAGACATGGTCCATGGCGGGGTCGCGGGTCATCTTGTGCCGGAGCACGCCGAACTCCAGGACGGAGTCATCGGCGAGGGGCGCGTCCCGGTCCACATCCGTGCGGTAGTGCATCGTGCGGCTCTGGTCGAGGCGTACCGGTTCGGCGTACACGGGCTGGGTCGCCGGGTCCGGGCGGGGTTGTTGCTGCGGGGGTGACTGCGCGGGGTGCTCCGGGAGGGCCGAGGGGTGTGCCGGTGGCTGCCCGGTGAGGAAGGCGGCCTGCCAGTGCTCACCGCCGTCGCGCCGGGTGAGGTCACGGATCAGGTGGACCTCGGGGGCCGGGTGCTCGGCCGGGTGCTCGTCCGGGCGCGCGTCGTCGGCGCCCGCGCCGAGGAGGGCGTAGAGGCTGAGGCTCCGGCCGTCCCAGGACCACACGCGCAAGTTCCGGCGGAAGACCCTCGCCGCCGCGTGCGGGGTGACATCCCCGCTCACGTTGTTGTACTGCCCCGATTGCGCGATGGTCACGGCGATGTCCCACCGCCGATGGATGTCGTAGCCCTGCCGGGCGGTGTTGACCGCGTCGTCGAACAACTCCGGGTCGGCGGCGGTGAGTCCCGTCCGCAGTACCTGATCTTCCGCCCACATCGTCCACGCGGCCTCGTCCAGGCGTCCGTTCCACAGGCGTGGTGGCTCCCCCGATTCGAGGTCGTCGAAGAGCGCGTCGGCCACGATGCGCCTGACCTGGTTCGCCGTCAGCATGGTGCCCCTGTCGTCCCGCAGGTCGCCGGCCAGCACCAGTGCGTGCATGAAGCAGTTCCCGTCCCGTGCGACGTCCTGTACCGCCAGACCCAACTGCCCGGCCGCGGTCTCCAGGCGGGTCTGGTGATCGGGTGTGGTCCTCGGCTCGTCGGTGTCCAGGTCCATCGGGTCGGCCACCTCCCGCAGATCCTCATCCGCTCCCGTCATCGCGCTCCGCTCCGGTGAGAGCGACCGGTTCACCGCGCCGCCCGGGGTTCCGGCGGGATCGCCGGTCGTGGCGGCGGGCCTGGCGTAGGGGTTGTACTGCCTCTTGCTCTGGCCCCGCGCCCGCGCGTCGTCGGGTCGTCGAGCCTTGGCGGTACCCCGGTTCCGCTGCGCGAGGAGGTCCAGCTGTGCGAAGAACCGTTCGGCGAAGGTGTCCATGGCCCCGCTGATGTCGGGGTTGTTGAGCACCTCGCGCAGGAACACGGAGTCCCGCGCCGCCCTGTCCGCCGCGTCCGTGCCGGGGTCGGGGTCGGGAAGGGTGTTCGAACGGTGCCGGGTGGCCAGGGCCAGCCCCGCCAGATACCTCACCGCATTCGCCCAGACCGGACGGTACGTGCGGGTCTCCCAGTCGGAGACGGTGTACGAACTGACGCCGATGATGGTGGCGAGGGCCTCCTGGGTGAAGGGGTGACGCAGGCGGGCGCGTTCCGCGGGCGAGGGGATGGTGAGCCGTCTGGGCAGGTGAGGCTCGACCACCGGCCGGAACGCGTCCATGACCGGGCCTATGTCGGGGTGGTCGCTCGCCTCGCGCAGGAACGCGGCGTCCTCCGCGTCCCTGCGCTGTTCATCGGCGTCGCGGTCGGTGTGGGCGGGGATGTACAAGCGGTGTTCGGTGGCCAGGGCCAGCAGCGCCAGATACCCCACCGCGGCAGCCGCGTCATTGAAGTTCGCGAGACCCTCCCAGTGGGAGACGGTGGCCTGGCCGAAGCCGAGGAGCTCCCCGATGGTGTGCTGGGCGAGGGGGTGGCGCAGCCGGGTACGTTGCTCCGGGGTGGGGGGCAAGGGCAGCGGGGTGGACAGCGCCGCGATGTCCCGGCCGCGGAGTGCGTCCAGGTAGGGGCGTACGGCGGCGTGGCCGGGGTCCTGGCCGCCTCGGGTTCCGGCGTTCGGGGTGGCCAGGTGCTGGGCCATCAGGGGGCGGAGTTCGTCCATGTGCGCCCTGACATCGGCGTTGGCGAGCGCCGCACGCACGAACGCGGCATCCTCGTCGTACGCGGTCGCCGCCTCGGTGCCGGGGCGCGGGCGGGCGGTGGTGCCCAGTCGGTGTTCGGTGGTCAGGGCGAGTACCGCCAGATACTCCACCCGATAGGCGCCGGTGGGGGTGCGTACCTTTCTCTCCCAATTGGAGACGCTGGCCTGGGTGACACCGAGGATGAAGACGAGGTCCTGCTGGGAGTGGGGGAGGCGCAGCCGGACGCGCTGCTGGGCGCTGTCGGGCACCGGCGGCGGGTCGACGGCTCGCTGGGACAGCTCGGTGTGGAGTTCGGCATTGCGTGTGCGCAGGGCGATGAGGGTGGGTGGGTGCTCCTGCCGTTTGTCGGCGGACTTCGGCGCCTTCAGTCCGCCGGTGACCTTTCCTTCGAGTTCGCGCATCTTCGCGCTCACCGTGGAGTCGGCGAGTGCGGCGTGCAGGAACGCGGTGTCCTGGGAGCCGTCGGTGTCCGCCTGGGTGCCGGGGGTGGGGCGGGGAGTGGCGTTCAGGCGGTGCCGGGTGGCCAGGGCGAGCACCGCCTTGTACTTGTCCTGGACGGCCTCGTTCGGGGTGGAACCCTTCTCCCAGTTGGAGACGGTGCCCCGGTCGACGTTGAGGATGCGGGCGAGGGCCTGCCTGCTGAGGGGGTCGCGCAGCCGGGCGCGCCGCGTGAACGGGGGCAGGGGCAGGGGCAGGGGGGCCGCGGATGTGGTGGGTTGTTCCGCGGGGGTGTCCGCGGCGGGGGTGGCGGGTCGGCGCGCGAGCGCGGAGGGGCGCTCGCCGGGCGGGAGGTAGGGGTGGTGACGGACGCCGGGCGGGTGGGTGAGGGGTGACTGCGGGCGCCGGCGGTGGTTCAGGGGTGAGGCGGGCCGGTCGGACGGCTGGTCGGAGCCGGTCGGCGGGGTCGTCCCCTCGGGGAGGGCGTCCGGGTCGGCGGAGTCGTCCCGGCCGGTGTCGCCGACGGCTCCGTAGGTGGTGTCGCGGGGTGGGTCGAGGACGGCTTCGAGGTCGCGGGGTCCGTGGTCGGTGAGGCGGCTGTGGGGGAGGAAGGCGTCGGGGACGTTTCTTCCGTCGGGGCCGAGGATGACGGCGCGGGTCCGGCCGGGCCACATCGCGGGCTGGTGGCCGCTGATCCGGGGGGCGCCGTCGGCGGTCTCCTGCTGCATCTCCACCCAGAGCACGCCGTCCGCTGTGCGGTGGGCGGCGAAGGCGTGGCCGGTCCTGGTGTCGCGCTGGGCGAGGATCAGGGCGGTGGAGCCGGGTTCCGCCGCGTTCAGGGCGTGGTGGACGATGTCGGGTGAGGTGACGGTCGTCCAGCCCGGACCGGGTGCCAGGCGTTGTTCGGCGCGGGTGCGGCCGGCTTGGTCCGGGCCCTCCGAACGGCTCGTGGTGTCCCGGTTGCTGTAGAGGTCGTCCAGCGCGCGTGCGGGGCGGGTGACAGGTGCCCTGGTGTCGCCCGGCGTGCGGCCGGGGTCCCCGGACGGGGTGAGGCTGCGGCGGGGGTAGAGGTGCGGGATCAGGTGCCCGACCAGGATGACGCAGTTGATGGCACTGAGCGGCGTGCGGGGTCCGGCCGCGCTGCGGGTGCTGTCGCTGTCGTGCTCGCCGCGGGCGGTGTCGGCGGCGGCGGTCACGGCCTGGCGCAGCCGGACCTCGTCCGGCGGGGCGCTGCTCCGGGTGGCGGACGAGTCCTCGGACGACGAGCCCTCGGAGGTCGGGGAAGGGCTGCCGGTCGCATCGGGGGCGTGCGTGGTACCGGCCCTGTTCTCGTGACCGGCGGACACCGTGAGGTTCTGGAGCGTGGTCGGGGTGTGCCGATCGGAGCCGGTGTCGTCCGTGTCGCCCGGGACCCTGGCGGGGGCGGGCACGAGCACGGCGAAGAGACGGTCGGCGGCGCTGGTCACGTCCGGCCGGTGGTCCGGACCGGCCGTGGTGCGGTCCGGACCGCTCTGCGTCCCCGCCATCGGTGACGGCGTCCACCGGTCGTGGGCGGGCGTGTCCCGTACGGCCTCCCGGAGCGTGACCGGCGGCTGGGTGAGAAGGGCCGGCAGGGTCGTGGGGTTGAGATCCGGGCGCTCGCGTCCGAGACCGGCCGGCTCCCTCCAGGTGCCCTGCGGTTTGGGCGGGGTGCCGAGGAGCAGGGCGAGGGCGAGGAGGTTGCGGGTGAAGCCGTGCAGGAAGGTGCGCATGGCCGGCGAGGTCACGAGCGCGGTGGTGGCGAGGACCGCCCCGTGGTGGCGGTGCATCGCGGCACGTACCTCGGGGAGCGCGGTCATCTGCCGGTACCAGGTGGCCAGGGTGGTGTCGGCGGCGAGGTCGTCGGGCCGGGTGAGCAGGGCCAGTACGGAGGTGTAGTCGGTGAACCCGGCCCAAGGCTCCGCTTGCGGTTCGCCCGCCCAGTGGGCCGGTGCGGTCAGGTCGATGCCGGTGCCGGTGATCGCGGTGTACTCGTAGTGGCTCAACCGGCCGTGCAGACGGCCGAGTTGCGCGGGAAGGGGGAGCGGTGGTGAGGGGTCCGGGAGGGTGGACCCGCCCCCCTTGTCGTGTCCGAAGATGGCCCGCAGGCCGATGTCCATGGCGTTGTCGGTGTTCACCATGCGGGTGGTGGTCCGGCTGGAGTAGGGGCTGTACCGTGCCCGTCTGCTGCGGGTCTCACGGGACGGCCCCGCATCGGCGTTCTGCTGCTCGCGCTCGGCGGCCTCCACGGCCTCCACCGACTCCTTGGCGCTTCGCGCGGCGGCGATGGCGCCCTGGTAGCGGTTGCGGAACTCCGCGGTGACACCGGAGCCGGGCCCCATCTGGGCGTACATGTGCTCCAGATTCTGCTGGAGCGCGGCGAGCTGCCGGGCGGCGTACGAGGGAAGGTGGAGACCCGAGGTGTGCAGCACGGTCGCGGCGGCGAGCGCGGTGCCGACCTCGACCGGCAGGATCGGTTGCGGCCGGCCACCGGGCCCCGCCTGCGTCAGGCCGTCGGTGGAGGTCAGGACGGCGGCCATCCGCTCCACCAGGGACTGGTGGAGGTACTGCTCCCACAGCACGGGGAGCGCGGAGTCGCCGCTGAGACTGGCGAAGCGCGCGGTCTGGTCGTAGGCGTGCTGGGCGATGCCGGCGATCTCGTCGAAGGACGCCTCCAGCGCGGCGGGCGTCATGGACCTGCCCTGGTCGCCGGGGCCGCGCAGCTGGGGGCGGGCGGTGAAGTGCCGTAGCTCGAACAGCGCCAGGGGCTGGCGGGAACCCAGGCTCTGGGTGTCCATGCCCAGCTCGGCCATCGACGCCATGGCCCACGTACCGACCGGGCCGCCGGGCGCCTTGGCGCCCAGGATCACGGTGTCCAGGCGCTGCTGAGTACTGGCGCTCCCGTCCTCGGGGCCGTACCGCGCCTCCATGATCTCGGCCAGATACGGGGCCGGTACGTTCGGAACGGTCCTGCGCAGAACGTCGGTCAGGGTGTCGCGGAAGAGGGCCGTGAGGGTGTCCTTGTTCTTCCGCAGAAAGTCCCTGGCCGGTCGGCTCAGTGCCTTGTGCAGATCGGCGAAGGCCACCCGGGACGCGACGGGCAACATGTTCTTCATGATCACGTTCGGCGAGACCATGACCAGATACGGGGCCGCCGCCGCGTGGTGGAATCCGGTCCAGGTGTAGCCGTGCAGTTCGGCGAGGCCGGGGAGGTAGGCGAGGAAGGGGCGGTGCCGTGCCTCCCGGGTCCACTGGGACGGCCGCCGCCGTCCGAGGAGCGAGTCGGCGTAGTGCTCCACCACCAGGTCGGCGAAGCGGCGTCCGGCGTCGAACAGCGGGAGCAGGGGCGGGATGAGCACACGTCCGCGCGCCAGTTCGAGCAGCGGGGTCAGCCCGGCGACGGGCACGCCGACGGTGAACTGGGTGTAGGCGGCGTGGCCAGGGCCCGCGGCGGAGGGAAGGACCTGCACGGACGCCACTTCGGGCACCACTTCCCAGGAGGGGTCCCGTCCCAGCAGGGCTCCGAGCGTCTTGTCGTGCTGGTGGGGGTCGGCGGTCCGCTCCAGCAACGCCCGGACGTTTCTGTGCAGGGCGAACCCCACATCCCGCGCCGGCCCCCGTTCCCCGCGCAGGGCCTGGAGCGGCGGTCCCACCAGTTCCGGGATGAGCGCCCCTCTCGGCTGCGCCCCGGGTCCCGCCTCGGTCACCCACGCGTGCCAGTTCCCGTTCGCGGCCTGGAAGAACGTATGGGAGTCCACGACGAGTTGGGCCCCGGTCAGCGCGCCGGTGGCCGGATCCCGCTGCCGGGCCAGCACCCTCCCGGGCCGGAGCTGCCCCGGGGTCCCCAGCATCGGGAAGAGCAACTCGGCCTCGTAGCCGATCCGGTGGAAGACGGCCGAGGTGGGCGCGTCGGTCAGGGCGTCGGTCGCCGAGACCGTGTGGTCGGTGGCGGGGGCGAGGGGGTGGGCGGTCTCGGTGCCGTCGACGAGGAGCGGGCGGGCGGGGTCGGTGACCGTGCCGTAGGGGGCGATGACGACGGCGCGGGTGTGCAGGGCCGGGGTGTCCATGCGGTCGGCGGCGTCGATCCTGGGGCCGACGGTGTGCGGGGAGGTGACCGGGCGGGCGTCCGTGATGCGCGCGCCCTTCGCCTGCTGCATCTCGATCCAGCGGATTCCGTCGTCCGTCCGGTGAGCGGCGTAGGCGTGGCCGTCGCCCTGGGAGCGGCGGACAAGGATCAGCGCGGTGGCTCCCGGGCCGGCCAGGTCGAGGGCCTTCTCCAGTGCCGTCCACGACCGCACCGTCGCCCAGCCCGGCCCCCGGGCGAGTCGCTGCTCGGTCGCCCGGCCGGAGCCGTGGACCGGCTGGGGGAAGCCGGTGTCCGCACGGGTGCCGCGTGCGGTGTCGAGGGTCGTGCCGCGTGCGGTGCCGAAGGACGTGCCGAGGGCGGTGTCGTCCACTGTGGCCTGCGCGTGCAGGCCGCTGGACGCGGACTCTGTCGTGCGTCCGCCGACCGGCCTCGGCGGATGCAGGACCGCCGTCAGGGACTCCAGCAGGATCACACACGCCTCCCAGGAGAACGGGTCACCGCCGGGCAGCCGTCCATCGGCCTGGTCCACGGCCCGGTCCACGGCGGTGCCGAGGGCCACCGGTGTGCGGACCACGGTGTTCCATCGCCTGGTGGCGTCGGCGACGCGGCGGGCGGCGTCGCGTGCGGACCGTTCGGCGGGCGTTTCCGGGGGCGGGGCGGTGGTCAGGGAGGCGGGTCGCCGGAAGCTCATCGGGGCCGTGCGGGCGAGGGCGACCAACTCCTTGGAGCGGGCCATGACCGGATGGTTGGCGACGAGGTCGGCGGACGGCGGCCCGGGGACGAAATGCCGTCCGGTGTTCCACCGGTAGCGGTTGTCGTCGTTGCGGTCGTCGCTGCGCGCGTACACGAGGGTGTCGACCCTGCCGTCGTCGTTCAGGGCGAAGAGGAGGGCCACGCCGCCGTCCCCGCCGTGGAGATGGGCGTGGAGCCTGCGGTGGATGATCCGCTCGCCGGGCAGCTCGCGCACGCCCCGGGCCTCCGCCGCGATGCCTTTGATGACGTTCCGGTCGTCGGGGGAGCGGAAGCTGTCCTCCGTCATCCCACCCCCGTAGTACGCCGTGCCGCTGTGTTCCCAGGTGCCGGACTTGTGTGGCCGGAAGGCGGTGAAGCGGTCCATCCGCTGCTGCCAGAGTCCGGCCAGCGTGGCCTGCCGTTCTGCCAGGACCGCCCGCCAGGTCGGCCGGACCGCGTCCCGGAGCAGCCCGCGCTGCTCGTCGGTGGGGGCGATGTCCAGGGAGGCCAGATAGGCGGCGAAGTGCCGTTCGCCGCCGACGGGGTGGGCCGGGTCCGGGCCGGGGGCGTCGAGGCGGGGCTTGGGCAGGGTCCCGGTCAGGAAGGCGCGGAAGGTGAGGTCGGTCAGGCGGTCGGGGTGGGAGTCGATCTCGTCGGCGCGGGCCGGGGCGGCGGTGAACAGGGGCAGCAGTTCGGGATGCGCCTCCAGCGCCTTCGCCACGGCGGGCCCCTGGTCGCCCTTGAGCAGGTCGGCGACCTCGGGCCGCAGCTCGTCCAGCACCGACTCCGGCGTCTCGGCCCGCCCCGGCATCAGGGGACGAGGGCTGCCGCCCGGGTGCTGGAGCGTCCGGGCCGCGGTGTGCGGGCCCTTGGTCGCGCTGTGCGGGCCCGTCGCCGAGGGGGCCGGGCCGGGAGCGAGGACGACGCGGCTCTCGTCCGTGGGCCGGGCCCGCTCGTCCAGCGCCGTCAGCAGACGCCGGGAATCATCGTCCCGGACGAGTTCCATGAAGCGGGTCCGGTCGGCCTTCGCGAGGTCGCCGACCTGCTCGGCGAAGCGGGGGTCCTGCCCGGCGCGCTCCCGCCAGTCCGCCGCCCGGGTCAGGAACGCCGCGGCGAAGTCCGGCTGGGCGGTCAGCAGCGGGGCCAGCCCGCGGTTGCTGTGCAGGCCGTCGTAGAGCTGTCGTACCAGGTCGGCGGTGACCTGCCCCTGGTCGAGGCGGAAGAGCGTCGTGGCCAGGGCGTGGTTGCTCAGGGCGCCGCGAATCCTGGAGGTCACTCCCTCCCTGAAGGCGGGATGCCTCCTGATCAGGAGCCAGACGGGCGTGGGCTTCAGGGCGTCGTCCGCGAGGCGCGGGGTGGCCCGGAGCACCGCGGCCAGTTCGGGCTCGGCCTTCAGCTCACGCAGCAGGCGGGGCGACTCCTTCAACAGGCCGGGCAGAGCGCGGTGACCGGCGAACAGGGCCCGCACATCCTCCGAGCGCACCAGGAGATCGCCCAGGGACGGGTCGGCGGTGACCAGATCGAGCACGGAGCGCCTGGCCAGCCCGGCCCACGCTCCGTCCTTCATCTGGTGCATGGCCTTCACCAGCGCGGGCACAGCGGTGGCCACGGGCAGCACATCCGGCTGGACGACCCGCTCGACCAGCGCGGGCTCGGCCACCGTGAGCGCCTTCACCAGCGGGGGATTGTCCAGGAGCCCGTTCCAGGACGCGACGGAGGGGACGAGGCCGGGGCGCTGCGCCAGCAGTGCGGCGAGCCCGGGTATGCCGCCGAGCACGGTCACCAGCCGGGGGGTGGCCGCCGCGGCCTTGGCCCGCTCCGGCGAGGCCAGCACGACCTTGGTCACTGCCTCGTTGTCCTGCCAGACCAGCGCCGAGACCAGTCCGGGAGCGCCGGCGAGCAGATCGAAGGGAATCCGGTCGCCGCCCACCGCCTCCGCGGCGGCGGGGCTGGTCTCAAGGAAGACCTGGAGCTCGCTGTTGGACGGTGCGTACAGCCTGTGGACCTTTCCATGGCGGTGCTGGACCTCGGCGTACTGCGGATTGCTGTTCACCGCTTCGAGCACGTGGGCCTGCTGCACATGGATGCGGAAGATCGTGTTGCGGACGAACGCGTGGAACACCGGGTCCAGGAAGGTGAGTGTCCGGATCAGCTCGGGTGACCGGCGGATCTGCGTCAGGATGTCCGGCCGGCGCAGCAGGGGCGGCAGTGAGGTCCGGGTCTGCACGAGTTCCCGGAAGGCCGCGTCGAAGAACAGTCCATCGGCGAGATAGCGGTTGCCGATCGCCGCCGCCCGCAGGTCCGGGTCGCCGAGGACGGCGGCGTACGCGTCCAGGACCGCCGCGTCCAGGACCGCCGGGCCGGAGTTCGCCGTACCGGGGTTCGCCGCGGTGCGGACCACGTCACTGCCGTGGCCCTGCTCCAGCCCGTCGACCAGCCGTTGCAGCAGCGGCAGCCGGGAGGCGTCCAGAGGGAAGCCCTCCGGCGTCAGGGTCTCCTCACCGGCCTCGACGATGATGTCCCGCAGGCCCGACAGCGCCATCGCGGTCCTCGACTCGGGGTCCTTGCCATGCGGAGCCGGGGAGGCGAGCGCCGCCACGACCGGGGCGGCCAGCTCGTCCAGCGCCGCGCGCCGCGCGTCCCACACGTCCAGGAACCCGGGACGGGCCACGACCTCCCTCAGCAGTCCGGCGTCGGCGGCCAGGGCCCGGACGAAGGCACTCTCCCGCCGCTCCTGGAGCACCGGCAGCAGTCGTTCGTCGGTCAGCAGCCGCTGCCAGTGCGCCGCGGACAGCCGGC
The DNA here is from genome assembly GCF_040609715.1 of Streptomyces sp. NPDC004610. Lineage (NCBI taxonomy): Bacteria > Bacillati > Actinomycetota > Actinomycetes > Kitasatosporales > Streptomycetaceae > Streptomyces > Streptomyces sp. NPDC004610. The sequence goes on from NZ_JBEXLA010000005.1 coordinate 74,789, forward strand.
CGAAGTGCGCGGAGAGATCGCCGAGCACATCCGGAGCCGCCTCGACCCGCCGGGCCACCGTCTCCCATCCTTCACCATCGCCCACGTGCACCTGGAGCACCGAGTGACGGCCCACCAGCCGTACCAGGGCACTGTCCGAGCGGCCCGCCGCAGCGCTGATCACCGGCACATGGTTCATCAGGTCGGGGAAGTACGAGGTCCGCATCTGGAGGCCGGACACCCAGGGGTCCGCCAGCAGCCGCTCGGGCGACCAATCGTCCAGGGCATGGGTATGGCGGTAGGCCAGCATGGCGACGCCCGGCGAACGGTAGAGGGCGTCCGCCCACTGCGGGGACCCGGCCAGCTTGGCGGTCAGCGCGCCGCGCGCCTCACGCGACGCCGGATTGAGCAGCAGATGGCGGAGTTCCTGATGGCGGCTGACAGCGGCGAGCAGCGCGCTCGACGGCGGGACGGCGCCCGGGACCGCCCCGGCCGGGTCGCTCTCGGCCCGCTCGACGACCCGGCGGAGCTGGTGCGGCAGCCGTATCCCGTCCGGGTCCCGTACCAGGGCGGTCAGCACCATGGCGTTCTCGGCCAGCGCCTTCCCGGCGGCCCGGTTGGCGGCACTCGCGTTCGCCCGGTCGAACAGCGGCCACACCGCCGGATGCGAGGACTTGAGATGCTCCAGCAGCCGCCCCCGGGCCTGCGGGCTCCGCGCGGCCCCCTCGATGTCGGCCGCGGTGGGCGGGGGCACGGGCCGCCCGCCGGTCCGGGTCCGCGACGGCTCCGTGGTGCCGCGCAGCGCCTCGGCCAGCTTCCCGGCGCCCCGGATCGCGTCGTAGCGCTCCGGGTGGTGCGACAGCGCGACGGCGACGTGGGGGTTGGCCACGGCGGCCCGGAGCAGCGTCGGGTCCTCCAGCAGACGGGCGGCCAGGGCGGGGAGGTCCTCCAGCACGTCCGCCAGCGCGGAGGAGTCCCGGAGGGTGTCCAGCACACCGGGATCGGCCTTGACGGCCGCCAGCGCGCGCGGTGAGGAGAACGCCAGGTTCAGGAGTTCGGGCAAGGGGCGGAGCCGGTTCTGGAGGTCATGGTCGCCCAGCACCTGGGCGATGAAGGCGGTGTCCTTCCCGGACTCCCGCCACTGGATGGTGGTGCTCAGGGCCGAGAACAGCCCGGCGTCCGCGTTGAGCAGCCACAGCGTCTCCACGGGATCGTCCAGCATCCGCAGCGCCGCCCCGAACACGGGCCTGCTGTCGAGCAGGTCGAAGACGGCGTTACCGATGTCCACGGCGTGCTCCAGCAGCCGTATGTCGCCGTCGAGGTTCACGAACACGTCGGGAAAGTCGACCACCTGCCGCAGCCACTCGGGTACGGCCTCCAGCGCGGCGGCCGTCCCCTCCCGGACGAGGAGCGGCGCCAGCACCGGCCCGAACGCGCTGTGCCACGGCTCCTGCTGGGCCGCCAGCGCGTCCAGCAGGTCCGGCGACTCGGACAGGACGGGTACGAGAGCCGGTACGGCCCTGAGGGTCGTGGCGAGCCCGCTGCCCGGCCGGGCCATGGCGTACACCACGTCCGGGGTCCGCTTCAGCATCTCCCGCAGCCCGCTGTTCTCCCCCTCCCGAGGGAACCCGCGCACGGTCGCCACCAGTTGGGTCATGGCCAGATCGCGGGGGAAGGACTGGCGCTGGAGGAGGCCGGTCACGGTCCGCTGGACCGTCTGGCGCTCACGCTCCGGCAGCCCCTTCAGCGCGTCCCTCAGCGCCGCCGTGACCCGGGCGGGGATCGGCAGCCGCTCGAAGCGGCTCTCCGTCCCCGCCCGTGGGTCCGGTACGGCGTCGGACGGAGCGGCGGTCCGCGTGGACCCGCCGGGCGGGGGCGGTACGGCGGCGGCCGAGGAACCGGACTGTGTGGTCGACCGCGTGGTCGGCTGGGCCGCCGACTGTACTGTCTGCTGGGCTGTCGACTGGCCTGTCGACTGCGTGCCCGGCTGTGTGGCCGACGTTGTGCCCTGCTGTGTGTTGCTCGGCTGCGTGCTCGGCTCCGGGGCGGGCTCCGGCTTCTTCTTCCGCTTCTTGGCCCCGGCCGGGAGCCGGTCGCCCGGACCGGCCGTACCGAAGACATCGCGCAGCTCCCGGGACACCCGTGCGGCGTCCGCCAGCGCCCGGCGGCTCGGCTCGTCAGCGGAGTGGCGGAGGTCGCTGCCCCGGAGCAGGGCGTGCGCGACCATGGCCCTGACGTTCTCGAACAGCCGCCGGTACTGGCCAGGTCGGCCGGACTCCCGTCCCGTGGTGGGCAGCACATGGTCCCTCGCCATCACGTCCTGCGCCCGTGTCAGCAGCGCGGCGCGGACACCGGGTACCACGGTTTCGACCGCCGCCAGCGCCTCCCACGCCCGGTCGAACTCGCCGTGCCAGGCGGCGAACCTGTCGGTGTCCACGACGGGCAGGTTTCCCTTGGGTGTGGTGGGTGTCGTGGGTGCTGGGGGTGATGGGGGTGCTGTGGATTCCGTGGACTCCGTGGACCGCTTTGGCGTCGTGGTCGAGAGGGCGTCGGGCCTGGCGGTGCCATCGGGACCGACGAGGACGGCCCGCGTATCCCCGAACAGGCCATCGGGGCGCCGCGTGGTGATGTCCGGTCCGCCGTCCGCCCGCATCTCGACCCAGCGGACACCGGTGAGGGTCCGGTGCGCGGCGAGGGACCGGTCGGTGCCGTCGGCACCGCGGGTGAGGATCAGGGCGGTGGTGCCGGGTTCGGCGGGCCCGAGCGCGGTCTCCACGGTGTCCAGCGAGCGGACGGTGGACCAGGCGGGTCCGGGGACGAGGGGCCGTCCGGTCTCACCGGTGCCCGGGTCGGTGCCCTCTTCGGTGCGACCGCTGGGCTGGAGAACTCCGGGGTTCGTCGCGGGGTGCAGGTGCCGGATGAGCTGGTCCAGCAGGGTAACGGGATCGACGGCGCGTGGCGGGGCGGCCGGTGCGGTGCTGTGTTCCCGCCGGGCGGACTCGGAGGCGTTCTCGACCGCGATCCGCAGACGGTTCTCGTCGCGGACGGGGCCGCCGCCGGGAATGGAGCCGGGGGTGACATCGGTCGGGTCGGTGCTGATGCTGGTGTCTGAGGAGGAGGAGTCGGACTCCCGGGAGAAGATGCTGTCGATGTCCGAGTCTGAGTCCGAAGCGGAGTCGGAGTCCGAAGCGGAGTCTGAGTCTGACGCCGAGTTCGTCGGAATCGAGGCCGAGTCTGACGCCGAGTCCGAAGTCGACTCCGAATCCAGGCGGGTGGGAGGTGACAGCACATCGGAGAGAGGGCTGAGGGAGAGGGTGCCGGTCCGGGGGCGCTCCGGGTCGCTCACCGGCCCGAGGGTCCCTCCGGGCGACCGATCGTCGTCGATGCGGGCGGGGTCCTCTTCGCGGCGTGGCCGGTCGGCCGGGGAGCGGGTCTCGCCGGGCCTCGGCTCGGACGGCCTGGGTTCGGACGGCTTGGGCTCCGACGGCTTCGGCTCGGACGGCCTCATGGCGTCGGCCCTCGGCGTATCCGCACCAGCCCTGGACGCATCCGCACCGGGGCGCGGCGGGGCCACGGCATCGCCGCCCCCCGCAGGAGGCACGAGCACCACCGGCGGGGGCGGTGTGACCGGCACACCGCGTTGGTCGGGGGTGAGGACGGGGGCGCCGGTGTCCAGTGGCGGACCGCCGGTGAGCAGTTCCTCCACCGTGGCGCCACCGCTTGCGCCGTCGATCCGGGGCGCGGTGGACGGTGAGGGAATATCGATCAGCGGTCCGTTGGGAGTCAGGACGGGTGTGCTGACCTGATCTCCGTCGCTCAGCCACTCGTCCAGCACGTCGTCGGCAGCACGGGCCGGGTCGTCGTCGGTCCCGCTGCTGCCGTGTGCCGGGACCGGTTCCGGCATCGTGATGCCGGTCAGCGGGGCACCGCCCGGCATGGGGCTCATGACCGGCATACCGGGACCGGGGCCGGGTCCGGGACCCGTACCGCCGAGCGGCTCGGTGCTGAGGTGCGTGCTGCCATGGACGACGCCCGTGGTGAGGGTGCTGATGTCGATGGCGCCGACGTTCCCGCTCCCCGAGTTCACATAGCCCCCCGAACCCGCATAGCCACCCGGACGGGCGTGGCTCCCCGGACCCGTATCGCTCCCCGTGGTGGTGCGGCCCGGCGCGGGCACGGTGCCGTCGTCGGTGCTCACCGCCGAGAGCAGACCCACCCGCTCCAGGCCCAGGCCCATGCCCAGGCCCAGGTCCGGAATCGGCAGTGGCCGGAACTTGGCGGCCACCCAGCTCGCGATCCCGTTGGACAGTTCCACGGCGCGTTCACTGGTCATCGAGGTCAGGAAGCCGCCCCCGCTGACGCTGAGCTGCTTGAACGCGATCCCGTTGTAGATCAGCTCCGAGACCGTACCGATGACACCGTCGCCGATCCCGTGCGCCACGAAGTCCAGGAACTTCCCGCCGAAGCCGCGGGGGCCGAAGAGCTGCCCCACCGTGTCGGACATGGACCGCACCACACCGTCCCCGAACGAAGCGGGCAGCCCCCGCTCCAGCACCCCCCGCAGCGCCCCGCCCAGATCCGGGCGGGCCGCATGCGCCAGGAACGCGCCCGCCCACTCCCGGCCCAGCGCACGCGCCGGCGCGTCGCCGCCCATCCCGTCCCCGAAGCCGCGTGCGAACAGCTCACCCATGTCCGCCGTGAACGACGACCCCAGGTCCGCCGGGTCCGCACCGCGGGCCAGCCGGTTCGCCGTCTCCGACACCCGGTCCGCGAAGAGCCCCGCGAACACCAGATCCGGACCCGCACCTCCCCCAGCGGGCAGACCGCCCCCCACGAACCCGTCCACACCGTCCCCCGGCCGGGGCCCGGCCACCGGCCGCACCACCGCCCCGCCTGCGCCCCCGATCTCCTCGCCCGCGTCCTCCGCGGCATCCTTCACCGCACCCGGACCCGGACGGCCCTCCAGCGCGTTCCTGAGGCTCCCGAACAGCCGGTCCCGCGCACCCCTCTCCATCGCCTTCGTCAGACTCTGCGCCAGCCATGACGCGGCGAACTGCACCGGCACCGACACGAATCCGGCCACCGCCCCGAACCCGACCGCCTGCGTCAGATACGTCCTCCCGTTCGCCGACACCTTCCCCTCCCGCGCCAGCATCCACTGCGCGAGGCGGTCCATCGCCACCGCGAGCCCGATCTGGATCACCTGCTGCATCCCGACCGCCGCCAGCACCCGCGCCAGCAGACTCTTCAGCACCATCCCGTAGAACGCCCGCAGAAACGCCTGCCGTTGCAGCGCGGCCAGCGGATTGAAGATCGCCATCACGAACGTGAACGCGAACTCCACCGCGAACATCCCCAGCTGAAGCAGGATCATCAAGTTCGTGTACTCGACCTGGTACGCGGCCTCGTCCACATAGTCCGCCAGCTCCCGCGCCGCCTCCCGCAGCCCTTCCAGCAGCGACAGGCCCTCCGGCGACGCCAGCGTCAGCATCGCCTCGTAGTACGCGTCCGAGAACTCCCCGTTCGAGGTGCCCGACACCGACCGGGCCACCTCCACCACCAGCGCCTGCACCTCACCGAGCTGCTTCTCCAGCTCCCGGTGCGGAGCCGACAGAAGGGCACGCATCAACGCCGGATCGGCATCCGGCATCTGCGAACCCGTCAGCACCAGGAACAGACCGTTCAGCGCATCCGAGTCCATGACCCCAAGCTAGTTCCAGCCCGGCACCAAGGTCATCCCGGCCGTGCAGCACGATACGAACGAACACACAACCCCGCACGAAGAGGAAGCCCACCACCCACGCCCCCGCCACCACGTGGCTTGATCGCGCCAGTTGCGCCGTCCGCACCCTGTCGTCCACGGAGCAGGTAGCGGGCTCGGCCTGCCATCAGCCGCGATGACGCCCCCGCCCGGGGATGGTCGGGGTCCGGTCCGATCGGCTCAGCGGGATGGCCGATCGGACCGCGGGCTCGGACGGTCGGCAGACGCCTCCGTCTCCGGGCTGTCCCTAGCGTGGTGCCCACGGAACGCGCCACCCACCGCCGCGCGGTCCGCACACCGCCCTACCGCGCCGCGGCGTACGAACACCGCCGTGATGGGGGCGGCGACCTGAGCAGGCGATCGAGGGGGACAGACGCATGGCGACCGAGGGGGACAAGCACATGAGGAACACCACCGACCGTTCCACGCCCGTGTCCGGGGCGGCGACGGAGTTGGCGCCGGATGTCATGACATTGCTGGTGGCGGCGCTGCGCCGGGCTGTCCGGGGTGAGTCGGACGTTGTGGGTACCGACACCCTGCTGGAGCAGGTGGCCCTGGGGGGCACCGATGTCAGTGACGCCGTCGTCCCTGGCATCCGGGAGTCGGGTGCGCTCGGTGGCCGGATCCGGGCCCAGGCCGGGCGGGGGTGGGTCTCCGCCGACGACAGCGACAGCGACAGCGGGAGCGGGAGTGACACAGTTGTGCGCCGCTCCGAGGACGAGTGGGAGACCGACGCCGCCTGGCGTGAGGCCCGTTGGCGTCACACCCTCGCCGCGCGCGGCACGGATCCGGAGCCCGGCCGTGAACTGCCGCGCATGAGCGGCGCGCTGCGCGACTGCCTGCTGACCGCGCTGGGCGCCGCCCGTGCCGAGGGCAGCCTCTCCGTACGCCCCCGGCATGTGGCGCGCGCCCTGCTGGCTCCGGGCACCCGGGCCCATGAGGCCATGACATTGGAACGGCTCGACCCGGCCGTCGCCGCGACCGCCCTCGACGCGCTGGACGCCCGCGCCGCCGATGCCGAACGTCCCGAGTCGCAGGGGGTCACCCTGTTGCGCCGGGCGGGGGTGTTCGGCCGCAGTGGGAACCGGCTGACCCGCGCGTTCATGTCCTGGACCGCCGGTTCCATGATCAATGGTTCCCCGGTGGTCGCCGCTGTCACCACGGAGGCCGTCCGGCAGGCGATCCGGTCCGGGCACGCCGCCGCCGGACCGGTGGACCTGCTGCTGGGCATCCTCGCTCTGGACCGGGCCATGCATGTGGCCGGGTACGAGTTCCCGGCGCCGCTCGCCGAGGTCAACTCCGCCGCCGGGCTGCTGCGCGGGCACGGGGTGCATCAGGCGTCCCTGGCCCAGGTGGTGCGGCCGGTGCCGTCCGGGGCGGTCGCCGACGGTGAGCCGGGGAAGCCGTCCGGGCCACCCGTCGGCGGTGAGCCGGGGGCGCTGTCCCGACCCGCCGACCGGGTCGTGGCGGTGGCCCGGCTGATCGCCGCCGAGAGCGGTTCACCCACCGTCGGCACGGTCCATCTGCTGGCCGCGCTCCTCGACGATCGGTCGGCGGGAGGTACTGAAGGCGGGGGAGAGGGGGAGAGCGCCGGTTCCCGCGAGGGGATCGCGACGCTGCCTTCGTCCGAGGGGATCGGCACGCTGCCCTCGTCCGAGGGAATCGCGGCGCTGCTCTCGTCCATCGGCGCCGACCTCGCCGCGCTCCGCGCCGACCTGGGCCGTCGACAGGGTGCCTGACCACGGGACCCGCCGGTCGGGGACGCCGCCCGCCTGACTACCGTTCTCCGCGGTGAACACGGTCGACAGCGCTCAGCCGCGACAGCATGCAGCCGCGACAGCATTCAGCCGCAACCGCGCTCGGCCACAGCAGTACTCAGCCGCACCAGCGCTCAGCCACAGCAGCACTCAGCCGCGACGGATGAGGGACACCCCGAAGGAGATGAAGAGGTGACGACGACCGGGCCGTCCGACGGTGTCCGCCTGCCCGAACCGCCCCCGTGGTCCCGCCGTCCCGTGGCCCGGGTGACACGGTGGGTGCGCCGGGCGGTCGTCGACGCGCGGGCCGTGCCTCGCCGTACGGTCGTCACCGAGGCGTGGGCCGCTGCTCTGGCCGCCGTCTTCTGTCTCGCCCCGCTGCTGCTGCTCACCCCGGACCGGCCGGTGCAGGCGGTCCTGGAGGCGCTGTGGGTGGCGCTGCTCCTGCCCGCCCGGCGCGGGCGGCCGGTCGCCGCGGTCCTGGGTGTCTCGGTGCTGCTGGTCGGTGCCAATGTGTGGACGCTGGCGGTGGCGCCGCTGATCGTGCTCTCGTCCACCCGCCGTATCGCACCGGCCCGGCGGGCCTGGCGGGTGGTCGTGGCGGCCTCGGCGATCGTCACCGTACTGACGGTGGCGCTGTCCCTGGGGAACCCCGGCGACCTGCCGCTGAATCTGGCCGGGAACGGTGTCTCCGTCGTGCTGCTCATCGTGCTTCCGGCCGTCGCCGGGACCCTGGTCGGGCGGCGGCGGCCCCTGGTCAGTCTGCTGCGGGAGCGCAACGCCTATCTGGAACAGGCCCGTGCCCTGACCGACGCGACGGCCCGGCTGGAGGAGCGCAACCGGATCGCCGGTGAGATGCACGATCTGCTGGGCCACCGGCTGAGCCTGATCTCGGTGCACGCCGGGGCCCTCGAACTCGCCGCCGAGCGCCGCGCACCCGCCCTCGCCGGACAGGCCGAACTCCTGCGCACCACCGCCGGTTCGGCGATGGAGGAACTGCGCGGAATCCTCGGTGTCCTCCGGCACGGCGACCTCACCGACCGGGCCGTGTCCACCGGCGCGGAGACCGGAACCCTGGAGGACATCACGGCCCTGGTGGCGGAGTCGCGCGACGCGGGCAGCCCCGTCGCCCTGCACTGGTCCCTGCCCGCCGCGGCCGAACTCCCGCCGCCGATCCGGCAGGCCGTGCACCGGGTGGTCCGCGAAGGGCTGACCAATGTCCTCAAACACGCCGGAAAGGCGGCCACGACGGTGGTCGTACGGGAGACGGAACACGACGGCGACGGGCGCACCGGGGAGCGGGGCCGGGTGATCGAGCTGTGGGTCGCGAACGAGGCACCGCGCGCTCCCGTCCTCTCCCACGGGGGCAGCAGCAGCGGCCTGGTGGGCTGCCAGGAGCGGGTGGCCCTGCTCGGCGGCACGTTCGAGGCGGGCAGGACCGCCGACGGCGGGTTCCGGATGGCGGCCCGCCTCCCGGCCACCGACGGACGGGTCCCGGAGCCCCCGGGCGCCCGACCCGCCCCCGCGCGGCCCGCGGCGCCCTCCGCCGGTACGGGTGCCCGCGCCCCGCTCTCCGGTGAGATCCTCACCTGGCCGCGCGTCCTGGGCGCCGGCTGCGCCGCCCTGCTGGTGGTGCTGCCGACGGCAGGCTTCGTCGTCCTGCTGCTGGTCCTGGCCGTGCTGCGGTGAGAGCGGGACCGTGAGCCGTAGCGGGACCCCATCACCGTGCGTCCTACGATGATCCGATGAACGAGTCCAGAATCCGGGTGCTGGTCGCCGACGACGAGGCGCTGATGCGCGCCGGTATCCGGCTCATCCTGGAGAACGCCGACGACATCGAGGTCACCGCGGAGGCGGCCGACGGCGCGGAGGCCGCCGCCGCGTGCCGGGCGGGCGGCATCGATGTGGCCCTGCTGGACCTCCAGATGCCGGGCCGCGACGGCATCGCGGCGGCCGAGGACATCACCCGGCTGTCGCCCCGTACGGCCGTGGTGATGCTGACCGCGTTCGGCGAGGAGGCGAGCGTCACCCGCGCCCTGCGTGCCGGGGCGAGCGGCTATCTCCTCAAGGACACCGGCCCCACCGACCTGATCGACGCCGTGCGGCGCGCGGCCCGCGGCGAACCCGTGCTCGCCCCGAGGGTCACCCGCCAACTCCTGGACCGCCACCTACGCTCGGGCCGCGACACCGGCACCGCCCTCACCCGGATCGCGGACCTCACCCCGGCCGAACGGGAGGTGCTGCGGCTGCTCGGCACGGGCCTGTCGAACGCGGAGATCGCCGGGCAGCTGTATCTGAGCGCCGGTACGGTCAAGGCGCACATCAGCCGCATCCTCACCCGCACCGGCTGCGCCAACCGCGTCCAGGCGGCGGTACTGGCACATGACGCCGGGCTGCTGGACGGGTCCTGAACCACCTCACCCGGGTTCGTTGGGGGCGACACCCGGCTCATCGCCCTTGTCGGCCCCGGAACAGGCGATGTTGAGCCGCCGCTCCTTCGGTACGTCGCCGATGGCCGCACCCTTGATCTCCGCCACGTCGGAGCGGTGGCAGGCGTCGCTTCCGGCGGCGTTCTTCTCGTAGACCTGTGTCCCGGCGGGGCCGGACGCCGCTGTCGGCGCTCACCGTGCCACCGCCCTCCCCTCACCCCTCACCTCTACCTGTGCGCTAACTGTCCGCGCGGATGCACATTCGTTACATATCTCCGCGAAGCGGCAGGTCAGCGGGCTTAAAAGTTAGGTTAACCTCAGTTATCTTACTTCTTGATGAGAAAGGCTTTGCCATGTCATGGTCCAGACCCGGTCGTGCCCGCGTGCTTGCCGTCACCGTTCTCTCGCTCCCCTTCCTCGCCGCCTGCGGCGGGGAGTCGGACAGTGAAGGGGCCGACACGGCCTCCGGCGCCGAGAAGTCCGCGGCGGAGAGTTCCAGCCTCGTCGTCTACTCGGGGCGCAGCGAAGAGCTGATAGCCCCCTTGCTCAAAGATCTGGAGAAGGCCACCGGGGCCGAGGTGGAGGTGCGGTACGGCGACAGTGCCGAACTCGCCGCCCAGCTCCTGGAGGAGGGGGACCGGACGAAGGCCGATCTGTTCTTCTCGCAGGACGCCGGTGCCCTGGGCGCACTCGGCGCGAACGGGCGCCTCGCGGAGCTGCCGCAGGGGTCCCTGGACGAGGTGGACGAGGTGTTCCGGGCCGAGGACGGCACCTGGGTCGGTGTCTCGGGCCGCGCCCGCGTGATCGCGTACAACGGCGACAAGGTCAAGGACGCGCCCGTCTCCGTGGACGACCTGACGGCGCCCGAGTGGAAGGGCAAGGTGGCCTACGCCCCGACGAACGCCTCGTTCCAGGCGTTCGTCACCGGGATGCGGGTCATGAAGGGCGACGACGCCACCCGCACCTGGCTCAAGGACTTCAAGGCCAACGATCCGCAGGTGTTCGAGAAGAACGGCGCGGTCCTCGACGCCGTCGACGCGGGTGACGCGGAACTCGGCCTCATCAACCACTACTACTGGTACGAGAAGGCCGCCGAGGTCGGTGAGGACAAGCTGAAGGCCAAGCTCAGCTTCCCCACGAAGGGTGACCCGGGCGCGCTCGTGAACGTCGCCGGAGTCGGTGTCCTCAAGGGCACGGACGCCGCTGCCACCGCCCAGAAGGCCGTGGACTTCCTGCTGTCGAAGCAGGCGCAGACCTACTTCGCCGACGAGACGCACGAGTACCCGCTCGCCGCGGGCGTCGCCGGCAACAGCGAGCTGCCCGCGCTCGACTCGATCGGCACCCCGGAGATCGACCTCAGCAAGCTCGAATCCCTCGACGTGACCCTGGAGATGCTCCAGGAAGCCGGGATGGTCTGACCGACGTGAAAGCACCCGGTTCCCGGGCGCGCGACGGCCGGGCCTTCCGTATGTCCCCCCGGGACAACGGGGCCCGGCCGGACCGGCAGAGCGAGCAGGGCCAGCAGCGGGAGCAGAACCAGCGGAGCAGGCAGAACCGACCGGGTCGGCTGAGCCGACCGAGCCGACGGCGCGGCCTGCGACGGCACCGCGCTCCCCTGCCCCTGCTCGTCGCCGCCTCCCTCGCCGCCGTCGTCGCGCTCCTGCCGCTGCTCTACCTCGGCGTGCGCGCCCTTGAACGCGGCCCCGCCTTCGCCTGGGACATCGTCACCGGGGAACGCGTCGCCGCACTGCTGCTGCGCAGCCTCGGCCTGGCGGCGGTGGTCGTCACGGCGAGCCTGGTCATCGGCATCTCACTGGCCTGGCTGACCACCCGCACCGCCCTGCCAGGGGCCCGGCTGTGGGCCGTGCTGGCGACGCTGCCCCTGGCGGTGCCGAGCTACGTGGCCGGGTTCACCTGGATCTCGGCCAGCGACGAACTGGCCGGGTTCACGGGTGCGGCGCTCGTCCTCACCCTCGTGAGCTACCCCTATGTGTACCTGCCGGTCACCGCGGTGCTGCGGCGCATGGACCCCGCGCAGGAGGAGGCCGCCCGCTCCCTCGGCCACGGCCCCGTCGCCGTGTTCCGCCGGGTGGTCCTGCCGCAGCTGCGCCCCGCGGCGGCGGGCGGCGGCCTGCTCGTCGCGCTGTACGTGCTCTCCGACTTCGGCGCGGTCTCGATCATGCGCTACGAGACCTTCACCCGTGCCATCCACACCTCGTACAAGGCGAGTTTCGATCGGACACCGGCCGCCGCGCTCAGCGTGGTGCTCGTACTCCTCACGGTCGCTCTGGTGGCGGGCGAGTCCCGGACCCGCGGCCGGGGGGTGCACTTCCGTACCGGCGGCGGCGCGGCCCGTACCGCGCGGCGTGTCCCCCTCGGCGCCTGGCGCCTGCCCGCGCTGGCCTGGTCCGCGGCGGTCGCCGCCGCCGGTGTCGCCTTCCCCGTCGGCACCCTCGGATACTGGCTGACGGTGGGCAACTCGCGGACCTGGGAGCCCGCTCTCCTCCTGGAGACGACCGGCAGCACCATCCTCGTCGCCTCCCTGGGCGCCGCCGCGACCGTCGTCCTCGCCCTGCCGGTCGGCGTCCTCGCCGCCCGGTACCGGACCCGAGGCGCCCGGCTGCTCGAACAGGCCGCCTACGCGGGCCACGCCATCCCCGGCATCACGGTCGCCCTCGCCATGGTCTTCCTCGCCGTCCGCTACGCCTACCCCCTCTACCAGGAACTGCCGCTGCTGGTCGCCGCCTACACCGTGCTCTTCCTGCCCGTCGCGGTCGCGAGCACCCGCGCGGCCGTGCTCCAGGCACCGCCCGTCCTGGAGGACGTGGCCCGCTCGCTGGGCTCGGGCCCGTTCGCCGCGCTGCGCCGGGTCACGGTGCCACTGGCCACCCCGGGCATCGCCGCGGGCGCGGCGCTCACGTTCGTCGTCGGCATGAAGGAACTGCCCGCGACGCTGCTGCTCCGCCCCACCGGCATGGACACCCTCGCCACCCGGCTGTGGACCGAGACCGCGACCGCCTCCTACGCCGCCGCGGCTCCCTACGCGGCGGTGCTGATCGCGGTCGCCGCCGTCCCCTCCTATCTGCTCGGAAGGCACCGCCCATGACCGACCTGCGCATTGCCGGGCTGACCGTCTCCTACGACCCGGAGCGACCGGTCATCGACGGGCTCGACCTGACCGTGCCGGGTGGCTGTCTGGCCGCCGTGCTGGGGCCGTCCGGCTGCGGGAAGACCACCATGCTGCGGGTGGTGGCCGGGTTTCTGCGCCCCGACTCCGGCACCGTGGACATCCGCTCCCGGACCATGACCGGGCCGGGCCACCATGTGCCGCCCGAGAAGCGGCGCGTCGGCATCGTCCCCCAGGAGGGCGCGCTCTTCCCGCATCTCAGCGTCGCCCGCAACATCGCCTTCGGCCTGCCGCGCGGCGCGTCGGCGGCCCGCCGCGGCCGGGTCGGCGAACTGCTGGAACTGGTCGGCCTGAGCGGCTACGGCGACCGGATGCCGCACGAACTCTCCGGCGGCCAGCAGCAGCGCGTCGCCCTGGCGCGGGCCCTGGCACCGAGCCCGGCGATCGTGCTCCTCGACGAACCGTTCAACGCCCTGGACAGTTCCCTGCGGGCCGGTATCCGTGACGACGTACGCGCCGCGCTGGCCGCCGCCGGTGCCACGGGTGTACTCGTCACCCACGACCAGGAGGAGGCTCTCTCCAGCGCGGACCTGGTCGCGGTGATGCGTGACGGCCGGGTCGTGCAGTGCGGAACACCTCAAGAGGTCTACCGCAGGCCCGCCGACCTGTGGACGGCCTCCTTCGTCGGTGACGCCGTCCAGATACCCGGCAGGGCACGGGGAACGACGGCGGCCACGGCGCTGGGCGACCTACCGCTCCACACACCGGTCACGGACGGAGCGGGCGTCGCCGTCCTCCGGCCCGAGCAGCTCACCCTGGCACCCGTCACCGACGACCGCGGCGGCATCACCGCGACCGTCCGCTCCATCGCCTTCCACGGCCACCACAGCATGGTGGGCGTCTCGGTGCCGGGCATCGACGGCGCGGTGACGGCACGCGTCCTCGGCCCCACGACGGCGGCACCGGGCGAGGCGGTCACCGTCACGGTCTCCGGCGGCGCGATGTGGCACCCGCACGGACCGGGAGGGGAGAAGAGCCACGACGAGGTGTGAGGCGCGGTCGCCTGAACGCCCCGACCTGAGAGAGCCGTATGCCAGGGCCAGGGCCAGGGCCAGGGCCCGCCGTCACGGTGATGGTGACCGGATGCCTCTCCGGTAGCTCACCCGGCCGAGTCCTCCATCGCGCGGCGCAGGGAGGCCGGACGCAGGTCGGTCCAGTTCTTCTCGACGTAGGTCAGGCACGCCGCCCGGCCGTCCGGGCCGTGCACCACCTGCCAACCGGCGGGTACCGGAGCGAACTCCGGCCACAGTGAGTGCTGGTCCTCGTCGTTGCGCAGCACCCGGAACACTCCGTTCTCGTCGTCGAACGGGTTGGTCGTCTCGGCCATGTCGCCTCCCGGGCGCCGTGGGGACGCCCCGGCCCGCCGTAGCGGAGGGCCGGGGCGGTTCGGTCAGATGCGGTAGCCGAGGCTGCGCAGCTGCTGACGGATCGCCGCGTCGTCGGCCGTGGCGGTGCCGCTGGTCGCGGCGCCCGAGTCGGTCGGAACGAGTGCGACTTGCTCCTCACGAAGGTTCTCGTTCACTGGTTCTCCTCTCCTGACTTCGGTGTTCATCCTTGCCCGGTCGGACAAGCTCGGTGCCGCCCTAGAGTGGCGATATGGACGGCGACATGGATGACCTGACCTACGACGCGACCGGTACGCCGGAGGTTCGGCTGCGACAGTGGGAACGGTGCTGGCCACCGGACGACCCGCATGCCAACTTCAAGGCCGAGGTCGTCGAGTACGGGCTCCTCGACCCGCTGGTGACCGTGCGCGGCATGTCCCGGAATCTGGACATCCCGGTCGGCGCGATCGTCCGGTATGTGCTGGCGAAGTGGGCCACCGGCGGCAGCGGCGGCCTGCTCGAACTCGGGCCGGTGATGGTGCCGCGCCTGTGGGAGCCGATCGCCGCCGCGGAGGAGGCCGACTCCGATGAGCAGCGGCTCGCGGCGTATCACCAGCTCCGGCAGATGATCTCCTGGCTGAAGGTGCCGCTGGACGACCCCACGGTGTACCCGGCTCAGTCATCGGCCCGGTAGTGGTCGGGCCAGGGATCTCGCCAGGGATCGGCTCAGGGATCGGTCCAATGATCGGTTCAGTGACCGGCTCAGTGCTCACGCCGCACCACCCCGGTCACACAGCCGATCCCCCCGGCCGCCCGCAGGTACTCGCCGATGTCGATCTCGTCCACGGCCATCCCCGCCCGCTCCAGCGTCCGCCGGATTCCCGGGCAGCCCGCGGGCATCAGTACCCGCCCCGGCGCGAGCACCAGCAGGTTCATTCCGCGCTGCACCAGCAGTTCCTCGTCCGGTGGCAGGGCGATCACCCGGTAGCCGTACTCGGCGAGCAGCGCCGTCAGTCGCGGAGGGCTCGCCGCCCGGTGGATGACGGCGGTGGACGGGTCGAGGAAGACCACCGTCCCCAGCAGATGCTGAACGCCCGGTGCCAGCGGCACCGTCACCACCCGCGCACCCAGTCCCGCGACCGCCGAGGCGACCTCGGCCGCGCCCGCCGCGTTCGTGCGGAACCCGGTGCCGACGAGCACCGTCGACGGGTCGATCCACAGCGCGTCGGCTCCCTCGAACACGGCGGTGCCGGACACCGTGCGCAGGATCGGGAACCCGGCGTCGGCCAGCGCGAGCGCGGCATGCCGTTCCTCGCCGGCCCGCTGCGCCGACGCCATCCGCGCCAGCACCGCCCCGGCCGGGGTCATCCAGAACAGGTCGCGCGCGAACACCACGTTGGGCGTCGTCGCGGGGGACGTCAGGTGTACGTCGACGCCGTGGCCCCGCAGGCGGTCCGCCAGCGCGTCGTACTGCGCCCGCATCGCCGGGAGGTCCACCGGCCCCAGCATCAGCGAGGCGCCCGGCCGTCGTAGCGCGGCGATGCTGTCCGGCGGGCGGACCAGCAGCACCGACCGCAGCGCGGCCGTCTCCGACCGGTACCCGCACGGTGTCCACACCTCCCCGGCCGCGACCTCGTCCATATGCGACGCCACCCGGGGGACCCACCCCGGGCCGCCGTGGGTGCTCGGCTGGGATTCATCAGATCCAGTGGTCGCCACGGGCATAGCCGAGCCTCTCCGCCATCGCGAGCACGTCGGCGCTCAGCACGGACCGGATCTCGTCCTCCCGCGCCCGCCACCGGCCGGGGCGTGGTGCGGCGGTGGCCACCGTGGCGGCGATGCCGTCGGTCGCGGCCCGCCTCAGCGGCACGTCGAACGGGATCCCCAGCCAGTCCGCGATCCGCTCGACGGCGTCCGCGCGGGCGGCCGGACCGCTGATCAGGTCCTCGAACCGCACCGTGTGATCCGCCCCGTGCGCGAGCACCGCACGGTGGCTCGACACCCACTGGTGGGCGCAGACCCGGGGCAGGGCGGCAGCGGTGTACGCGGGCCAGCGGGGTGGCAGGTCGAACTTCCACCAGTGCCGGTCGGCCGGGCGCGCGTCGGCGTACCCGGCGATGCGCAGCGGTTCGTCCAACCGGTACGCGTGGAATCCGTGGTGCAGCCATCCGTCCACCAGGCCGTTGATCGACGCGGCCGGGTTCCTGGTCAGATGCAGCACCCGCAGGCGGGCGTTGGGGAACACCGCCCGCAGGAAGCCGAGCCGGTGGACATTGCCCGGTGTCTTGATCACCAGTGGTTTCGTGGCGAGATCGTGGTCGTTCGCGGGCCGCCAGGGGCGGGGGAGGACGAAGGGCGGCTCTTCGAGCAGTACGTCGCCGGGCGGCCCGGTCGGCGGCCGTGATCCCGATGGCCGCCCGGGGAGGTCGTAGTACCACGGGTTGACGCCGGCCATCCCGATCAGCGCCCGCGCGAACCGGGGGAGATCACCGTCCAGCCCCGGCTCACGGTCCATTGCCCCCGCACGGTCCAGTACCGCCTCGGCGGTGCGTACCAGGTCGAGGGGGTCGAGGTCCCGCCCCGGCCACTGCACGACCAGCCGCCATGCCGCGTCCACCGCCAGGTTCTCCACGCCGGTGCCGGGGGAGCCCGCGTCCAGGGCCAGTTCCGCCTCGAACAGTGCCCGGGAACGTGGCGGAAGCCCATGCCAGTGCGCTGCCTCCAGCGCGTCGGATCCGGTGCCGCTGTGCGGGTGGTCGAGGCCGACCAGCCGCAGCAGCGGATTCAGCTCGGCGCGCAGGTGCAGCAGCTGCGGTGAGGACCGCAGCAACTCGGCGAGCATGCTCGACCCGCCCCGCGAACTCGACGCGACGACGACGAGATCGCGCACCTTCGCGCGGAAGTGCGGCACCGGCGTGCCCCGCAGCGGCCGTAGCAGCTCCAGCCCGCGCACGACCCCGGCGACCGGGCGCTCCACGGTGCGGCTAGGCATGGCCGGGTTTCCGTACCGAGTACACGCACCACCGCCACCGGTCGCGCACCGAGCCGTCCGGCCCCACCTCGAACGGGTGCACGGCACGCACCTCGCGCGGCGCGTCGTAGTAGAGGCGGCGGATCTCCTGCCGGTTCGCCGGTGTCGTCTCATGGGTGTCGATCCAGCGGTCGATGGACTCCCACAGGAAGTACTCCTCCATCCGTACGTCGGTGAACCCGCCACCGGTGAGCAGCGCCCGGAAGTCCTCCTCGCGGAACATCTGGTGCAGCAGTGGCTGCTTCTTCTTGAACACGCGGAACATCCAGAACGCGTCCACGTCCGCGTACGGCACGATCTGCCCGACGATGAACTGCCCGCCCGGCCGCAGCACACGGAAGATCTCCGACACCGGCCGCTCCGGCCGGGGCAGCAGATGCAGCACCTCCCGGGTGACCACCAGGTCGAAACTGGCGTCGGCGAACGGCAGGTCGTAGACCGTGCCCTGGTGTACGACGTCCAGCCGGGTGGCGGCGAGCGCGGCCATCTCCGGGGTGAGGTCCAGGCCGACCATCTCACCGACCCGGCCGCGGAACGCGCCGCCGACGACCCCGCTGCCGCAGCACACGTCCAGCATCCGCGCGTCCGGCTCCACCGCGCACAGTTCCGCGTGCCTGCCGAGCAGGTCCTCGTCGGTGAGCCAGGCGCACGAGTCGTGCCAGTCCTTCGAGCGGATCCCGAACTGCCGCTGGTAGAGCCCGTAGTCGACCTCGACGGCCCGGGTCCGGGAGCGGGCCGTCCGCCCCGCCAGCCGCGCGGCGAGCCGCGCCCGGCTCGCGTCCACGGCCCGTTCGGCGATACGGCGGGCCAGCTCCGGGTCGGCCGCCAGCGCCCGCCGCGCCTGCTCGGTGACGACCTCGAACACGCGGGCGCCCGCCTCGTCGTTGCGCAGGGTGCGTTTGGTCTGGCCGTCGAAGCGCGCGTCCGGGATCCGGATCGCGATCACCGCGGTCAGCCCTTCCAGGATGTCGACCACGGTCATCCTGTGCGCGGACGGGCCGAGGTGGTCGGCCACCATCCCGGCCACCACCCCGGCCAGCGCGCCGCGCAGGGCGTCCACATGCGACCCGCCCAGGTCGGTGCGGATGGTGTTGACGTAGCTGAAGATCTGCTCCGCGTACCCCTCGGTCCACTGGACGGCGGCGTCGATCACGCACCCGGTCCCGGTCCCGTTCCCGGCCCCGGCTCCATCCCCGTCCCCGGCCCAGGTGAGGGTGATCGGCTCGGCGTGCACCTTCTCGGCGTCGCGGGCGCGGTGGGCGAGCAGGCCCCGCACCCCGGTCGTCTCGCACAGCGACTCGTGGCGCCCGGTGCGGTGGTCGGTGAGATCGACCCGCAGGCCCGGGTGCAGATACGCGATGTCCAGCAGCCGGGCGCGTAGTACGTCCGCGTCGAGCACGCAGGAGGAGAAGATCTCCGGGTCCGGGCGGAACCACACCCGGGTGCCGCGGCGTCCGCTGTCCCCGACCCGCTTGAGCGGGGTCTCGACCGTGCCCCGGGCGAACGACTCGCTGTGGTGCGCGCCGTCGCGCCACACATCCAGCCGCAGCCACCGCGACAACGCGTTCACGCAGGCCAGTCCGACGCCGTGCAGCCCGGCCGAGGTCGCGTACGAGGAGCGGTCGAACTTGCCGCCCGAGTGCAACGTGGTGAGCACCAGCTCGCACGCCGGGATCCCGGCCTCCGGGTGGAGGTCGGTGGGGATGCCCCGGCCGTCGTCGGTGACCGAGCAGGAGCCGTCGTCGTGCAGCTCGACCGAGATCGTGCCGCAGTGCCCGGCGGCGGCCTCGTCCACGGCGTTGTCGATCAGTTCGAGCACCAGGTGGTGGGCGCCGTCCGAGCCGGTCGACCCGACATACATCGACGGGTTGCGGCGCACCGCCTCCAGCCCGGAGTGGAGGGTGATCGCCTCGGCGGTGTAGTCGGTGGTCATGGCGCTCCGTTCCCCGCGAACCGCGGCCCGGTCGGCTCGGTCAGCCCGGTGAGGGCCTGCTCCAGCCGGTCCACGTGCGTCTTCTTCAACGCGCACAGCGTCTCCAGCCAGCTCGCCAGATCGGCCGCGCCGTCCCGGTGCGCCCGCGCCGCCAGGCCGGGGTAGAGCTCGGTGGCCTCCCCGAGGTCGCCGCCGATCGCCGCGGCGAGGTTGCGGCGGGTGTCGCCGAGTGCGCGGCCGGTGTCTTCGAGCGCGCGGGCTGGGTCGCCGAGTACGCGGCCGGTCTCCGGATCGTCGCCGCCCAGCAGGTCGCGCAGCACATCCAGGTGCCCGTGGGCGGCGCAGGCCACGCTCTCGGCCAGTTCGCCGAAGACCCGGGCCGCCTCGGGGTGACCCTCGATCCCGGCGACCTGCGCGCAGTAGGTGTACCGCGCGGCGGTGGCCGCCTCGGCGAGGAACGCGGCCCGGACGCCGTCGGCGAGGGACCGGTCCGGTGCTGTGTCAGACCCTCGTCCCCGTTCCGTGCCTTGCGCGTCTTCCGTGCCTTCCGTGTTTTCCATCTCGTCCACGTCGTCCACGTCGTCCATGTTTTCCATGTCAGACCCTCGTTCCGGAGGCGACGACGAACAGCATGTGGTCGGTGATCCGCCCGTCCGCCTCGGTCACCGAGTGCCGTGCGCGGAACGCGGGTGACGCCCTCTCGTAGCGGTCCCGGATGGCCTTGCGCGCGTCGTCGCCGATCGCGCCGTTGTCCGACCACACATCCACGTCCTCCACCGACACATACCGCTGCGACCGCACCGGGTCGCATCCCGCGTCGGCGAGCAGGGCCTCGACATCGCCGGGCCGGAAGAAGTGCCGCCGCGCCGGATTGCGCAGCCGCAGGATCTCGACGTACTCGTCGCGGTCGTCGTCCCCGTAGGCGCACAGATGGGTCAGCACGATGCGCCCACCCGGCCGGGTCACCCGCACCATCTCCCGTACCGCGTCCGGCAGTGTCATGAACTGGATGCCCTGACGGCACACCACGATGTCGAAGGTGCCGTCATCGAACGGCAGCTCCTCCGCCGGGGCGATCACCAGCTCGTCCAGCGTGTCGCGCGCCTGCTCGGCCATCTCCGGTGTGATGTCCACGCCGACCAGCCGCCTCACCCGCCCGGCGAACAGCCTCGACACCAGTCCGGTGCCGCACGCCACGTCCAGGACCGCGTCGCCCGGCCGGGGCGCGGCCGTGGACCGCATCAGCTCGCCGAGCGCGTCATCGGTGCACCAGGCACTGGACCGGTCGTAGGTGCTCGCGCGGTCGGCGAAGTGAGTGCGGACGCTTCCCGTTTCGTCTTTCTCGTTCTGATTGTCCTGCTCGTTCTGCTCGTTCTGCTCGTTCTTCGTGTTCATCTCGTTCGTCTCGTTCATCTGCTCTCTCCTGCCGGAACCCGGGCGCGGCCCGGCGTCGCGCGGCGGCGCGGTCGGCGGCGCAGGCGGCGGACGGTGGCGTCGCGCCGCCAGCGCCGGAAGTGGTTGCGGTCGGTGCGCAGCGACCGCGCCTCCACCGCCAGCCGCACCGCGAACCCGCGCAGCGCGACACCGAGCGGACCGGGAGCCGGTTCGTCCAGCGAGGCCCTGTCGAACGGGTAGCGAAGCGTCTCCATCCCCGGCGCGGCCACGCTCTCCACCTGCCGCCGCTCCCGGTCGGACAGCCCCCGCAGATGAGCGCCGATCCGGGCCGTGGTGATCGGACCGCCCGCCGTGCGCCAGGACGCCGACAGCGACGCCGTGACCCGGGCGTTGCCCCTGCGGTGGTGTGCCAGCATCGCGGGCTCGACCGTCTCGCCGAGGAAGCCGCAGATCGCCCGGATCTCCCGTTCGGGCGTGGACACCAGGTCCTCGTAGCGCACCAGATGCACCACGCCCGGCCCCCACCGCTCCAGCGCCGCGCGGGCCAGCTCCTGTTCGGCGCTCCACCGCAGCGCCATGCGGTAGGGGTGGCAGTAGCCGAACACGGCCCGCTTCGCCGACGCGGCCACATCGCGGGGATCCCGCACCAGCCACAGGAACCGCGCGTCGGGGAGTTCGGCGAGCACCTCGTCGACATGCTCGACCATGAACGTGCTCTTGCACCCCCACCGGGCCACGCCCTCCGCGAGGCGGTACTGGTCGTAGATCGCCGCCACCACCCCGAACAGCGTCGGGCCGGCCGCCTCGGTCACCGCGGCCCGGTCGATCCGGTGCGGCCACGGGTGGATGTGGTGGCGCAGCAGCCGCAGCGCGTCGTCCACCATCGCGTCGACATCACCGTGGTACGGGATTCCGGACAGGTACCGCATGAAGTGCGGCGGGTGCGGGACCGCGATCCGCGAGTGCGCGTCGAGCACCAGCCGCAGCAGATTCGACCCGGAGCGCTCGGTCCCGATGATCAGGATCGGGCCGTTCTGGGGGGACACCGGTCAGACCCCGACCGAGAGCTTCTTCGCGCCGCAGTCCATCAGCGTGCTCCCGACCGCGGCCACCTCCGGGTCGGCCACCCGCGCCAAGGTGTACCGCTCGGAACCGGGAACCAGGGGCGCGGCGGCGGAACTCCACTGCGCGCGCCAGCCGGTCCCGGCGTACGACGTCGAGCGCTCGGTGCCGTCGGCCGGCTGCGGATGGAAGTACTGGAAGTGTTCGGGCCAGTGCCGGAAGTCCATCACCGGGCCGGGCTGATAGGCGTCGTACACCCGCTGGTACGCGTCCCGGCAGACCCGCTCGGGCAGCCCGCTCACATTCAGGAACTCGTCCTCGTGCAGGGCCTGTTCGATGGACAGCCAGTTCAGATGGTCGACCTCGGTGCGGATCACCTTGTTCCGCACCGCGTCCTGGTACACCGTCGTACCGGGCATGGCCGACAGATACTTCACCCGGGTCACATGGTTGTACTGCTCGGCGAAGCGCACCATGTGCGACAGGGACTCCTCGGTCTCGTTCGGCAGTCCGACGATGAGCAGCGAGCCGAACCGCACGCCGCCGTCGAACGTGGTGCGCATCGCGCGCACGGTCAGGTTCTCGCTGCTGCCCTTGCGGGCCTCGCGCAGCACCTCGGGGCCCAGTGACTCGACGCCGTACAGGATGATGTCCGCGCCCGCGTCCCGCATCGCGTCGATGCGCGGTACGTCCATGTCGGCGCACCGGGTCAGACAGGTCCACCGCAGATCGTGCTGGGAGATCACCTCGCACATCTCGATGGTCTGGCCGCGGTGCGAGCTGAATGTCAGGTCGACGAAGAAGCAGAACTTCACGCCGTACTGACTCTTGAGCCAGTCGAGGTCGCGGTCCATCTTCTCCGGCGACTTCGCCCGCACCTGCGGGGTGGTGCGGTAGCAGAACGAGCAGTCCATCTTGCAGCCGCGGCTGTACGACGAGATCACCTGCGGCTGCATACCGAGCGGTGACCGCGACTGGGGCCACAGGTCGAGCCGCATCCGGGGCAGCGCGTCGAGATCCATCATCTGGCCGCGCGGCGGTGTGCGACGGGCCCTGCCCTTCTCGTCCCGGTAGCAGATGCCCCTGACGTTCGGGAGATCCCGCTGCCATGACCCGCGGGAGTAACTCTCCATCAGCTCCAGGATGGTGATCTCGCCCTCGCTGATCACCGCGATGTCGCAGTCGGTGTCCGACATGAACACCGACGGCACGGAGGTGACCAGCGAGCCGCCGCAGATGATGGGTATGTCCGGGTGCGACTCACGGACCATCGCCATCAGCGCCCGGCAGAACGGGAAGTTGTCCTCGAACGTGCACACACCGAGCACATCGGTGCCCTCGATGATCTGCTCGTACGCCGCCCGCAGCGGGTTCGGGGTGTAGCGGACGTCGACGATGCGCACCGGGTACCCGGCGTTGTGCAGCACGGTCGAGATGTACGTCGCCCCCTCGTAGGGAGAGGTGAGGAAGAACTCCCACCCGCGCGGCATGGTGAACGGCGAGGGCCCGACGACGAGGGTGAACCTCGGCAGCGCGGGATCGGTCGGCACCGGTTCGGCGTCCTGGTCGCGCATCTGCTCGATGTAGCGCCGGTCGACGGTGCCGTTCGCGTCGGCATACAACTCAAGAGCCAGGGACAACTTGCGCGCCATGTCAACTCTCCCTTGCGTCACGGTCGTTGACGCTCCGGCAGGTGACTGTAGTGGCGGGTTGTGCTGTTCAGCACGGGTGTTCATACCGTGCCCCGCGTCGATGTCATACGCCCGGGGCCCGTTGCTAGCGTGCGGTGCCGCAGGCGTCCGGCCCGCCCGCCCGCCCGCTCGCTCGCCAGAGCGACACCGAGGAACACCCAGCAGTACCGAGGAACACCGGGCGGTACCGAGGAACACCGAGCATCACCGAGGAATGCAGAGGAATCCGGTGACCACACAGCCGAACATCCTGTTCATCTCCCTGGACACCGTGCGCGCCGACGTGGCCTACTCCGGGAAGTACCCCGGCGTGGAGCGGCTGCGCGCCGGCGGGGTCACCTTCACCCAGGCGATCTCGTCGTGCCCCCTGACACCGGTCAGCCACGCCACGGTGTTCACCGGGCTCCAGCCACCCCGCCACGGAGTCAGGCACCTGTTCCGCGAAGCGCTGGACAAGCGGGTGCCGACGCTCGCGGAATGCCTGTCGGCGGCCGGGTACACGACCGGCGCGGTGGTGTCCTGCCCCGGCCTCAACCGGTGGTACGGCATCGACCGCGGCTTCGACTTCTACGATGACGAGATCCCCCTGCTGCCGGACGGCCGGGACCCGCTGTCGGTCGGCGATGTGAAGCTGCGCGGGCTGGCGCTCAAGCGCGCGCCGCTGGTGGTCGACCGCGCCACCGACTGGCTTCGGTCGCTGGCCGGCACCGGCCCGTTCTTCCTCTTCGCGCACTTCTTCGACGCGCACTGGCCGTACGAGCCGCCGGAGGATGTCGGCGTCGAGGTGGCGAACCCGTACGAGGGCGAGATCGCCTACACCGACCACCACGTCCAGCTCCTGCTGCGCCGCCTCGCCGAGATGGGCCACGACCTCGAATCGATGCTGGTGGTGTGCTTCTCCGACCATGGCGAGGACCTCGCCGGGTGGTACCCCAACGACCACGCCGGTGACCTCGGCCACCCGTACGAGGAGGGTCATGGCTGTCTGCTCTTCGACGCGACCCAGCATGTGCCGCTGGTCATCAGCGGGCCCGGGATGCCGGTGGGGATGAGCGTGGACAGCCAGGTGCGGCTGGTCGACATCATGCCGACGGTGCTCGACCATCTCGGGCTGGACCCGCGACCGTCGGACGGCGCCCCATTGACCGAGTTCTTCGCGAGCGGCACCGGGGCGTCCCGCGAGGCGTACTCGGAGACCTACTTCCCGCAGGAGCGGGCCGCCGCCTCGGAAGACTACCCGGACCTGAAGGCGCTGCACGCGGTACGGGCGGACGGCCGCAAGGTGATCTGGGAGGCGGACGGGCGTCAGGTGTGGGCCTACGACCTCACCGCCGACCCCCACGAACTCGGCGGGCGGGTCCTCGTCTCCGATGAGGACGCGTGACTTCGGCAGAGGTGGCCCCGGCGGCGCGTCCGGTCCGCCGGGTACTGATCGCCAGCACGATCGGCACCGCCATCGAGTGGTACGACTTCTATCTGTACGCGACGGCGTCCGCGCTGGTGTTCGGCCCGCTGTTCTTCCCGGGATCGTCGGCCGCAGGCGGGGTGCTCGCGTCGTTCGCCACCTACGCGGCCGGGTTCGTCGCGCGCCCGCTCGGCGGCCTGCTGTTCGGCCACTTCGGCGACCGGGTGGGCCGCAAGTCGATGATGGTGTGGACGCTGCTCGTCATGGGCGTGGCCACGTTCGGCGTCGGCCTGCTGCCCACCTACGACCAGGCCGGTGTCCTCGCGCCGGTCCTGCTGGTGACGTTGCGCGTCGCCCAGGGCATCGGCATCGGCGGCGAATGGGGAAGCGCGGTGCTGCTCAGCACCGAACACGGCCCGCCCGGCCGCCGGGGCTTTCTCAGCAGCTGGCCCGCGATGGGCTTCGCGGCGGCGTTGTTCGGCAGCAACCTGACCTTCGTGCTGATCTCCCGGCTGCCCGAGGAGGACTTCCTGACCTGGGGGTGGCGGCTGCCCTTCCTGGCGTCGAGCGTCCTGGTCGGCCTCGGGATCTGGGTCCGGCTGGGGGTCGAGGAGACACCGGAGTTCCTGCGTGGCCGGGCGGAACAGCGCGCCGCCCGGGTGCCGGTGCTCATGGTGCTGCGGCGATGGCCGCGCCGCGTGGTGGTCGGCGTTCTCGCCTCGCTCGGCACCGGGTCGGTGATCGCGATGTTCACCGTGTTCCTGGTGGCGCACGCGGCGAAGGCCGGGCCGGACGTGCGGTCGACCGTGCTGACCGGGCTGATGATCGCGGCCCTGGGGGAGTGCGTGACCCTGCCGTTGTTCGGCGCGCTCTCCGACCGGATCGGCCGCCGACGGGTCATGATCTTCGGCTACGCGGTCGCGGTGCTGGCGATGGTCCCGGCGGGCGCCTGGCTGTCCTCGGGTGATCCGACGCTGGTCGCCCTCGTGTTCATCCCCGCGCTGACCCTCGCGCACGGCGCGATCTACGGTGGCCTGGCAGCGTTCCTGGTGGACCTGTTCCCGACCATGGTGCGGTTCTCCGCGATCGCCGTGACCTACCAGGTGGGCGTCATGATCTCCAGCTTCTGGCCACTGGTCGCGGTCGCGGTCACCGGCGACTCGTCGGCGCTGCTTCCGGTGGTCGCGCTGTTCGCGCTGGTCGAGGCTGCGGCAGCGATCGCCGTGGCGTGCGCGCCGGGCTCACTGGGTGACGAGGACGCGGCTGGGGTGGGGGTCAGGGGCTGACGCGGGCCTGGCTGGGGTGGGTGGGGATCAGGGGCTGACGAGGCCTGGGCTGGGGCGGGGCTCGCGGGCTGGCGTGGACCTGGCTGGGGCGGGGCTCACGCGCTGGGGCGGTCCTGGCTGGGGCGGGATTCACTGGCTGTCGCGGGCCTCACGCGCTGGCGCGGACCTGGCTGGGGCCGGACTCACGCGCTGACGCGGTCCCGGCCGGTGCCCGACTCACGCGCTGACGCGAACCTCGCCACGGATCCGGTCCGCGAGCGCCGACCAGTCGGCCGCGTAGCCCATGGCGAGGTCGGCGACGACCGGTGACCAGCGCTGGGGGACGGCGGCGGCGAGGCGCTCCCACTGCGCGGCGTCCAGGGTGTTGGCGTCGAGCAGCCGCAGCAGCGCACGGCCGATCTCGGAGAACCGCAGCGACGGATCGGTGCGCAGGGAGAGCAGGAACCGGCCTCGTTCGGCACCGGGCGTGCCATGGGTGCTGCCATGGGTCCTCCTGCTATTGATGCTGCCGTTGGAGCTGCCGTAGCCACCGCCGGTTTTGTTACCGCCGCCGCTGATGTTGCCTCCGTAGTTGTCGCCGCCGCAGTTGTTGCCCGGCACGTCGTTCTCCGCTGCGTCGCGGCCTTCCGCGGTTCCCGTGTCGTTGTCCGCGCGGCTTCCGGCAGAAAGACGGTGCCGCCGCGGAACGGGATCCTCGCCGCGGCGCATTCTTTCCCGGACATCCCGGGCGGTGCCGACCGATATTCCGGCGATTCGGGCGATCGCCCGCAGTGAAAGTTCCGGATCCTTCGAGATCGCCCGGCTCGCCATCAGGCGCCCCTCGGAGGCGTCGAGTGGCCGCACTTTCCCGTCGCGGCCGAGGCGGGTGTTCAACCGGGTCATTTCCCCGGTTGCACTCTGCCGGATCGCGGCCACCGTCTTGGTCGACAACCCGGCTGTCGACGCGATCAGACGGTCCGACACATGCGGATGCGACGCGAGGATCCGGGAGGCGGCGGCGGTGCGGTCGGCCAGCGTCAGCGGCAGCCCCTGGGTCACATTGGCGCGCACGGCCAGCAGGAACGCGTCCTCCTCGGTGCCGTCGACGAACCGCACCCCGATGGTCGCGTCACCGCGCAACTTGGCCGCGCGCAGACGGTGCACGCCGTCGATGACCTGCATCGTCGGCCGGTGCACGAGGATCGGCGGGAGGTCGTCCAGGCACTGCGCGAGCGCGCTGACATGGTCGGGACGGGAGCCGGCGACCCGCACGAGCCGCGTCTCGGCCACCAGGTCGACCGGCACGGACGTCGGCGGCGCGTCCCTTGGTTCCGCACCCGGCGATGTCCCGAACCGCGTACCCGGCGATGTCCCGCTCATCCGAACTCCCAGCGTGTAACAGATCAGGTCTCGGGAAGCGGCTACAAGGTACTGGCCAGGTTGCGGCGCCGAACAGACCGGCGGGAAAGAATTTCCATGAGTAAGTTCTCATTTCCAGCAACAGGTTCTCATCATTGTCATTCACGGTCGGCGCATCGGGTGAGCGTCGAAGTAAGCAATTCCTGGACCGTGTTGACACCGATCCGCGTCATGGGACAGAGTTCCCCTCGTTTCCTCTTGTTTCCCCTCATAGATTTCCGTGGGCCCCGGAGTGTGAATCCGAAGTGGACACGCAATTGGACGCGCAATTCGACACGCAATTGGATACGGTGATCACCCTGCCGGCCGAGACGATGGTCGGCATGTTCCGGCGCCAGGTCGTCCGGGCCCCCGAGTCGATCGCGGTGGTCGCCGCCGACGGCACGCTCTCCTACGGTGCGCTCGACGCCCGCGCCGCCGCGGTGGCGGTCGGGCTGCGCGACCGCGGGGTCGGGCCGGACGACATCGTCGCCGTCGCGATCCCACGCGGCGCGGACATGGTGGTGGCCGTCGTCGCTGTGCTCGCCGCGGGAGCCGCGTACCTGCCGGTCGACACCGCCCAGCCGCCGGACCGGGTGGCCGCCGTGCTCGCCGACGCCCGTCCCGCACTGGTGCTGACGCCGGGGGAGCTGCGGGCGCTGGAGGCCGCCGGGGTGTCCGCCTGCGTGTCCGCCGGGATGTCCGCCGCCCCGGTGGCGGAACCCGATCCGGCGTGCGCCGCCTACGTCATCTACACCTCCGGCTCGACCGGAAGGCCCAAGGGCGTGGTTGTTCCCCATGCCGGGATCGCTCATCTCGTCGCCGCGCAACGCCAACGCTTCGGTGCCCGGCCGGGTGCCCGGGTGCTCCAGTACGCGTCGGTCGGCTTCGACGTGGCCGTCGCCGACCTGTGCATGGCACTGCTCACCGGGGCCACACTCGTTCTCGCGCCGCCCGGGGGCCTTCCGCCCGGCGAACCGTTCGCCCGGTTCATCGCCGAGCACGGGGTCACCCATGTGTGCATGCCGCCGAGCGCGCTCGCCGCCCAGCCGGAGCTGGCGCTGCCCTCGGTCACCTGCCTGATCGTCGCGGGGGAGGCGCTGGGCCCGGACCTCGTCGCCCGATGGTCCCCCGGCCGCCGGATGATCAACGCCTACGGCCCGACCGAGACGACCGCGTGCGCCACCATGAGCGCGCCGCTCACCGTCGGCCCCGTGGTGCCGATCGGAGCGGCGATCCCCGGCACCGAACTACGGGTGCTGGACGAGAAGTGTGCCCCGGTCGCCGAGGGCGAGTTGTACATCGGCGGCGCCGGGGTCGCGCGCGGCTATCTGGGCTGCCCCGGGCCGACCGCGCAGCGGTTCGTCGCCGACCCGTGGGGCCCGCCCGGGTCGCGCATGTTCCGCACCGGCGACCTGGTCCGCATGGAGCCGAACGGTGACCTGCTCTTCCTCGGCCGGGCCGACGACCAGGTGAAGATCCGAGGCCACCGGGTCGAACCGGCCGAGGTGGAGGCCGTGCTCGGCGCGCACCCGGCGGTGGCGCGGGCGGCGGTCGTCGCCCGCGCCGGGCCGCTCGGCGCCTATCTGGTCGGCTATGTGGTGCCGCGCGGGGCGCGCGTGCCGGACCTGCGCGCGCACCTCGCCGAACTGCTGCCGGCCCATCTCGTCCCGGACACGGTCGAGGTGGTCGGGGACTTCCCGCTGACCCCTAACGGAAAACTCGACCGGGCCGCGTTCGCCGAGCCGCCGCCCCGGGCGCCGGGATCGCTCGCCGACGACCTTGCCCGGTTGTTCGCCGAGGTCCTGTCGGTGGATCCGGTCGCGCCGGACGACGACTTCTTCGCCCTCGGTGGCACGTCGCTCATGGCCACCGCGCTGGTCAGCCGGATCCGGGTCGAGCTGGCCATGGACGCGTCCGTGATCACCGTGTTCGACGCCTCCACACCCGCCGGTCTCGCCAAGGCCCTGTCCACGAGGGAAGTGGTGGGGGCGGGGGCGGGGGCTTCGGTGGCCGATGTGGGTCAGGTGGGCCATGTGGGCCAGGTGGGTCAGGTGGGTCAGGTGGCCTCGGCGGGCTCGGTTGCCTCAGCGTCCTCAGCGGGCTCGGTTGCCTCAGCGCCCTCAGCGCCCTCAGCGCCCTCGGCGTCCCCGGCGCCCTCAGCCCCCTCAGCGCCCTCAGCACCCCCGTCACCCCCGTCACCCCCAATCAAGGCCCAGCCATGAACGTCGTAATCGTCGGGGCCGGTATGGCCGGAACCATGCTGGCGATCCGGCTGGCCCGCCGTGGCCACCGGGTGGACGTGGTGGAGCGGCGCGGCGACCCGCGCGGTACGAACGGCCCTGACGCCGCGTCGATCAGCGTCGGGCTGTCCGAACGCGGGCGGGCGGCGTTGCGCGACATCGGCCTCCTTGAGGAGGCCCTCGCCAAGGCGGTTCCCATGCGCGGGCGGATCGTCCACCACGGCGGCCGGGTCACGTACCAGCCCTATGGCGCGGACGACACCGAGGTGCTGCACTCGGTCCGTCGCCACGACCTCAACCTCACCCTGCTCGACGCCGCCGCGTCGGTCCCCCTGGTGCGGCTGTGGTTCGGGCACCGCGTCGTCGGCCTGACCGGTACCGAGGTGCGGACCCCGGCCCGGACGTTCCCGGCGGATCTCGTCGTGGGCGCGGACGGCGCCTACTCGACCGTGCGCGCGCACCTGCACCGCCGGGTGCGTGCCGAGTTCCACCAGACCCACCTGGACTGGGGCTACCGGGAGTTCACCATCCCGGCCCTCGACCGGCCGCAGGCGCTGCACGTATGGCCGGGCAGGCGGGGACTGGTGGTGGCCCACCCCAACCCGGACGGCACGCTGACCGGCACCGTGTTCCTGCCGTTCGACGGCGACACCGGCTTCTCGGCGCTGCGGGACCCGGCGCGGGCCGGGGCGTTCCTGGCCGAGGAGTTCGGCGACCTGAGCGATCGGGTGCCGGACCTGGTCACCCAGTTCCTCGCGCACGAGCCGGGCAGCCTGGTGTCGGTGCGCACCGCGCCCTGGCAGCACGACCGGATCGTTCTCGTCGGCGACGCCGCGCACGCCGTGTACCCGTTCTACGGCCAGGGGATGAACGCCGCGTTCGAGGACTGCGCGGTGCTCGACGCGTGTCTCGCCGAGCACGCGCACGCCCCGGGCGACGCGCTCGCCGCGTTCGAGGCCCGCCGCCGCCCGCACACCGATGTGCTCGCCGAACTGTCCGCGCGCAACTTCGTGGAACTGCGCGACCGGGTGCGCTCCCCGGTGTTCCTGGCCCGCAAGCGGATCGACTTCGCGCTCGGCCGCCTGGTACCGGGGTGGCGGACGCTGTACGCGATGATCAGCCACAGCGGCCTCCCGTACGGCGACGCGCTCGCCAGGGCCCGCCGCCAGGACCGCGCCCTGGGCGGACTCGCCGGGCTCGGCGCGGTCACGCTGCTGCTCGCCGCGGTACGGCGGAAGCGGGGCGGGAGATGCTGAGCCACCCGGCGGGCGACGTCACGCTGTTCGAGCCGGACCACCCCGATCTGCCCGCCGCCGCCCAGGTGGTGCTGGCGTGGGCGCGGTCCTACCTGTGCCGGCCGCACCCCGATCTGGGGCGGGGCGGCGATGTCTGCCCGTACACGGCCGTCGCGCTGGAACGGGGCGGGCTCTTCCTCGCCGTACACCCCGGACGGCCGGACCTGCGGGCGGTGATGACCGCCTACCGCGACTGGTTCCCCGACCTGCCGCCGCGTGAGGGGCCGCAGGCCCGATACCGGACGGTCCTGGTGGTGCTGCCGGACGTGACGCCCGCGGAGATCGACCGCACGCAGCGGGAGCTGAAGCCCGCCTTCGTGGAACGCGGCCTGATGATCGGTGAGTTCCACCCGGGACCGCCGTCCGCGCCCGGACTGTGGAACGCGGACTTCCGGCCGCTTCGCAGCCCGCTGCCACTGCTGGCGGTGCGGCACATGGTGGCCGCCGACGCGCCGTTCCTGCGGACGGACCCGGAGCAGCTGGCGGCGTACCGGCGCCGGTTCGGAGACCGGGGAGCGTACCGATGACGGTTCCGCTCCCGCCCGGGGCCCGACGCCTCTGGTTCCTCGAGGCGTTCGCCGATGGGGCACCCCTGCACAACAACCCGGCGGTGTTCCGGCTGACCGGCCCCGTGTCGGTGGACGCGCTCCAGCGCGCGGCGGACCGGGTACTGGCCCGGCACCCGGCGCTGCGCACCACCTTCGAGGAGATCGACGGCGAGCCGGTCGGCCGGGTGGGTCCGGCGGGCACCGCGGATGTCGTGACGCGGACGGTGCCCTACGCAGCCGCAGCCGCAGCCGGAGAGGGAGACGCGGAGGCCCAGGCGCAGGCAGACGCAGCGGCGGAGGCGTTCGCGGCGCAGGCCGCCCGGGAGCCGTTCGACCTGCGCACCGGGCCGCTGTTCCGGATCCGTCTGGGCCGGATCACCCCGACCGACCACATCCTGGTGATCAACACGCATCACGCGGTCGTCGACGGCACGTCACTGTCGGTGCTCTGCCGGGAGATCAGCGCCCTGTACGCCGACCCGGCCGCGCCGCTGCCGGACCCCGGAGCGTCGCCGGACCTCCTCGACCACGACCCGTCCCGCCGCGCGTCCGATCTGGACGGTGTGCCGGACCTGCTCACCCTGCCCACCGACCGGCCCCGCCCGAGGCTGCGCGCCTTCCGGGGAGAGCTGCGCCGCCACGCCGTCCCCGAGGGACTCACCGCACGGATCGACGCGCTGGCCCGTGCCACGCGCGCCACCCGGTTCGTCGTGCTGCACGCCGCGTACGCCGCCACGCTGGGGACGACGGCGGGTCAGGACGACGTGGTGGTCGCCACCTTGGTGTCCGGGCGGCCGGGGCCGGAGTCCGCCGATGCCGTCGGCATGTTCGTGAACCCGGTGCCGTTGCGGGTGGGGATCGGCGGCGATCCGACGTTCCGCGAACTGGTGGCCAGGGCCCGCCGCGCGGTCACGGAGGGCCTGGGCGGCGCGGCGGTCCCGTTCGACCGGATCGTCGAGGCGGTCGGCGCCTCCCGCGACCCGAGCCACGCGCCGCTGTGCCAGGCGCACCTCGTGATGCAGGACCCGCCCGAAGTGGAGTTCCCCCGCGTGCGGGCCGACCGGATGCCGCCGGACACCGGCACGGCCGATGTCGATCTCACCGTGATGGTGGAGTCCGGCGGTACGGAGCTGGCGTTGGTCACCGAGCACGACACGGCCCTGTTCGACGGTACGACCGTCGACGGTGTCGCCGGGCGGCTGCTGGCCCTGCTGGACCGCGCCTGCGCCGACCCCGATCGCCGGTTGTCGGCGTTGACGGCGCGGTCGTCGGCGCCGACCGCGTCGTCGGCCGGTGCTCCGGCGCCGTCGACCGTGCTGGAGCTGATCCGGTTCGACGCGGAGGGCCTCGCGGTGGGCGAGTTGTCCTACGCCGAGCTGGAGCGCCGTTCGGCGGCGCTGGCCTCGGTGCTGCGGGCGAAGGGCGCCGGGCCGGAGGCGTGGGTCGCGGTGGACCTGCCGCGCGGCCCCGACCTGGTGGTGGCCATCCTCGGGATCTGGCGGGCGGGCGCGGTGTACGTGCCGGTGGAACCGTCGTGGCCCGAGCCGCGGCGCCGGGCCGTCACCGGGGCCGCCCGTGCGGTGCTGACCGAGATCCCGGATCTGCCGGAGGAGTTCGAGCGCGTCGATCCCGGGATCGCACCCGAGTCACTGGCGTATGTGTTCCACACCTCGGGGTCGACCGGCCGCCCGAAGGCGGTGGGTGTGCCGCACCGCGCGGTGGCCGGGATGCTGGCCCGGTCGACGGCGCTGGTGGGGCTGGGCGCCGGGGACGTGGTGGCGGCCCTGATCTCCCCGGCGTTCGACATCTCGGTGTGGGAACTGGTGGGGCCGCTGACGGTGGGCGCCCGGGTGGTGCCGGTACCGCCGGAGATCGTGGTGGACGGTCCCGCGCTGGCGCGGCGTCTCATCGCCGAGGCGGTCACGGTCGTCCAGGTCACCCCGTCGGTGTGGGCGGTGCTGGTGGCGGCCGGGGGCGTGCCGGAGTGCGTGCGGGTCCGGGTGTCGATCGGGGAGACGCTGACGCCGGAGCTGGCCGGGGCGCTGGCCGGGGCGCTGGGCGGGGCGCTGGGCGGGGCGCGGGGTGGGGCGCGGGGTGGGGCGCTGGGCAAGGCGCGGGGCGGGTCTCTGGGCGGCGCGCTGGGCAAGGCGCCGGGCAACGCGCCGGGCGGGTCTCTGGGCGGGCCTCCCGCCAACGCCGAGCTGTGGAACGCGTACGGCCCGACCGAGACGACGATCTGGTCGACCGCCGAACGGGTGCGCCAGGGCCGCCGGTTCGGCATCGGCGGCCCGCTCGACGGCGTGGCCGTGTACCTGCTGAACACGGGCCTGCGACCGGTCGACGACGATGTGGTCGGCGAGGTGTACCTGGCCGGATTCCCGCTGGCGCGCGGCTACCTCGGGGCGCCCGGCCGGACCGCGACGAGGTTCGTCGCCGACCCGTTCTCGCCGGTCCCCGGCGCGCGCATGTACGCGACGGGCGACCTGGC
The DNA here is from genome assembly GCF_040609715.1 of Streptomyces sp. NPDC004610. Lineage (NCBI taxonomy): Bacteria > Bacillati > Actinomycetota > Actinomycetes > Kitasatosporales > Streptomycetaceae > Streptomyces > Streptomyces sp. NPDC004610. The sequence goes on from NZ_JBEXLA010000005.1 coordinate 108,981, forward strand.
GCGGCGTCGGTTGGACGGTGTCGTGGAGTTCGTCGGGCGGGTGGACGCGCAGCTCAAGGTGCGTGGTCACCGAGTGGAACCGGCCGAGGTGGAGGCGGCGCTGCGGGCGGTCCCGGCGGTCGCCGACGCCCGCGTGGCCGGTGACGGTGACCGCCTGGTGGCCTATGTGATCCCGGCTGCCGGTCGGCCCCGCCGGCAGGGGGTGCGGGAGCCCCGCTGGCCGGAGGTGCGGGAACGGCTGAGCCGTGTCCTTCCCGCCTATCTGGTGCCGTCGGCGATGGTGTCCGTGGCCGCGTTCCCCCTGACCAGCTCAGGAAAACTGAACGTACGCGCTCTGCCCCCACCGGCGGAGGATGGCGCCGCCGTCGCTGATCCCCACCCGGGTCCGGAGACCACGATCGCGGAGATCTTCGCCCGCCTGCTGGCCCGCCCGGTGCACCGCGACGACGATTTCTTCCTGTCCGGCGGCCATTCCCTGGCGGCGGTGAAGGCCGTCGCCGAGATCCGGGCGTCGGTCGGCGCGGAGGTGACGATCAGAACCCTGTTCGCCCACCCCACCGTCGCCGCCCTGGCCGCCGCGATCGACGCGGGCCAGGCTAATCCCGATACTCCGGAGGCCCCGGACAGCTCGGACATCCCGGGGTCGGTGCCCGCCCCACCCGGACGGCTGTCCGCCCCGCAGCACGGACTGTGGATCATCCACCAGACCGGCCAGGACGAGGGCGCCTACGTCGTGCACGCCGCGTTCCGGCTGGAGGGCGCGCTCGACGAGGCGGAGCTGCGCGCCAGGTTCGCCCACACCCTGGCCACCCATCCCGTCCTGCGATCGGCGATCGTCGTCCATGACGACGACACCCCGTGGCTGAGCGCGGCGCCCTACTCGGACGAGCTGTCGGCAAGGGCCTGGCGCACCACCGACCTGAGCGCTCACACGGACCCGTGGCCGGAGGCCGAACGCCTCGCCGCCCGGGACGCCGACCACCCCTTCGACCTGACCCGGCGCCCGCTGGTGCGGGCCCATCTGATCAAAGCCGCCCCCACGACCCATCTCCTGATGATCACCGCTCACCACATCATCTGCGACGACATATCGATGTCGGTCCTGCTGACGACGCTGTCCGGTGCCACGGATGTCCGGGGGCCAGGGGCTGTGCTCAGCACGAGGACCGGCGCACCGGGACTGCCGGTCCCCGCGCCGACGGCCGAGGGTCCACGGCGGCGAACCACCGAATTCTGGGCCGGGACACTCCGCGACACCCCGCCCGCCTCCGGCCCTGCGCCGGACCACCCGTACGGCACTGCCTTCACCCTCACGCCGGACGGACTGCCGCACGCGGAATCCGCCCCGGACCCGGCTCACCCCCACCCCCCGGGCGCTGCCCCCGGTGCCACCCACCGATTCACGGTCCCGGCCGACCTCGCCCGCCGCTTCGCCACCTGGTGCCGGGACGAGCGGGCCACCACCTTCGCCGGTCTCCTCACCGTCCTCGCCCTCGTCTCCTCCACCCGGGACGGTGGTGACGACCTCGTCGTCGGCGCCCCGGTCAGCACCCGCCCGGCCGGATGGGACGACGTGATCGGCATGTTCGTCACGACCCTCCCGCTCCGGCTGCGCACCAACCGTCGAGCCACCTCCCGCGACCTGCTCGCCGACGCCACCCGGTTGGTGGCCGACGCGATGGACCACGCCGACGTCTCCCTGACGGACATCCTCACCACGGTCCCCGCCCCACGGGAGCACCACCCCCTGTTCCGGACGATGTTGGTCCTCAACCGCGAGACGGCCCCCGTCACCTTCACCGGCCTGACCGCCACCCCGCTGCCGATCGACCGCGCCACCAGCCGTTTCGACCTCACCCTCCACCTCAGGGAACGCGAGGGCGACTGGCCCGCCCTCATCGACTACCGCACCGACCGCTACGAGGCCGACACGATCACCAGGATCGCCCACCAGGTGCTGGCGGTCATGGCGGCCGTGGCCCGCCACCCCGGTCTTCCACTGGCTCACCTGGACCTGCTGTCCCCGGCGGACAACGCCGTCCACACCGCCCTCGGCACCCGGCCCGATCCAGCCTCCCTCGGCACCCGGCCCGATCCGCCCGCCCCCGCCCCCCGGCCCGATCCAGCCTCCCCCGGCGTCCGGTCCGATCCGGCCGCCCCCGCCACCCAGCCCAATCCACCCTCCCCCGCCGGACCGAACACACCGTCCGCCGGCCCGGCCGCCCCCACCCGGCCGGTCGCCGCCACAACCGTGGTGGACCTGATCGCGGCCCGCACCGCCCGGACCCCTGACGCCATCGCCGTCCTCGACCTCGACCTCGCCACCACACCCCTCACCTACCGCGACCTGGACCGCAGATCCTCAGCCGTCGCACGCCACCTGTACGAGACCGGCGTCCGGAGCGAGGACCCGGTGGCGATCACCATCCCGTCCGGCGCGGACGCGATCATCGCGATCCTCGGTGTGCTCAGGGCGGGCGGATGCTTCGTCCCCATCGACCCCGCCCAGCCACCCGCCCGCCGACACGCCCTGATCACCGCCAGCGGTGCGCGGACCGTCCTGACCCGCGACGCCCTCCCCGCCACCGGCCACCACGAACCCACCCCCCTCCACCCGTCCCAGCTCGCCTACATCGTCCACACCTCCGGCTCCACCGGCGAACCCAAGGGCGTCGAAGTGCAGCACGACACCCTCCTCAACCTCACCACCGCGTTCATCGCCGAACACGCCCTCACCGCCGCGCACCGCCTGCTCATGGTCCCGCCCCCGCACTTCGACGCCGCGTTCGGCGACATCTTCCCGGTGCTCGCGGCCGGGGCCACCCTGGTCATCCACCCCGACCCGGGCGCCCTCACCGGACCGGACCTCCTCAACCTCTGCGTCGAGCACCGACTGTCCGCCGTGGACACGGCCGCCCCCCTCTGGCAGCGCTGGGTGGCCGAACTCGCCGGGGAACGCCTCCCGTTGGAGATGATGATGGTCGGCGGCGACATCGTCCCGGCCGCCACCGCCCGCGCATGGGCGAGGCACGGCATCCCCCTCCACAACCACTACGGCCCGACGGAAGCCACCGTCTGCGCGACCAGCCATCGCACCGTCGACGGCCGCGAGCACCCCATCCGGCTGCCGATCGGCCGCCCGCTGCCGAACGTCCGCGTCCACCTCCTCGACCGAGCCCTGCGCCGGGTGCCCGTCGGCGTGACCGGTGAGGTCTACATCGGCGGGACGGCACCCGCCCGGGGGTACCGGGCCCACCCGGCCGCGACCGCCGCCGCGTTCGTCGCCGACCCGTACGGCGCCCACCCCGGCGCCCGCATGTACCGGACCGGCGACCTCGCGAGGCTGAACCCGCAGGGCACGCTCGACTTCGTCGGCCGGGCCGACGACCAGGTCAAGATCCGCGGCAACCGGGTGGAGCCGGGGGAGGTGGCGGCCGTGCTCGCCGCGCACCCGGCCGTCGCGGAGGCGGTGGTGGTGGCCAGGGGCGACCGCCTCATCGGCTACGTCGGCGTCCCGACCCCGAGCCCACCCACCCGCAACGCACCCGACTCACGGGTCGCCGTCCCGGACGCTCCCGCCCTGCGCGCCTTCTGCGCCGACCGCCTGCCCGCGCATCTCGTGCCGGACACCGTGGTCGTCCTCGACGCCCTCCCCACCACCAGCACCGGTAAGGCCGACAACTCCGCTCTCCCCGAGCCGCCCACCACCCCCATCAACCCCACCGACATCACCCACCCCTCCGCCCCGGCGGACCCGCCCCGGACCGCCACCGAGCGGGCCGTCGCCGCCATCTGGGCCACCGTTCTCGACCGGTCCGACGTGGACCGCACCGCGGATTTCTTCGCCATCGGCGGGCACTCGCTCATCGCCGCCCATGTCCTCGCCGCCGTCCGCGACCGCCTCGGCGTCACGGTGCCGATGCGCACCCTGTTCACCGCCCCCACCGTGGCGGCGTTCGCGGCAGCCATCGATGCCGGTGCCCCGGCGGACCTGCCCACAGCCGACCGATTGCGCGCGGACGCCGTCCCGCCACCGGACGTCCATCCGCGCACGGTCCCGCCCCCCGAAGTCCGTCTCCGCACCGTCCCCCCACCCGAAGACCATCCCCGCACCCTCCCCTCATCCGATGCCCACCCCCGCACCCTCCCCCCACCCGACGCCCACCCCCGCACCCTCCCCCCACCCACCCTCCCCCCATCCGACCTCCCGCGCCGGATCCTGCTCACCGGTGCCACCGGCTTCCTCGGCCGCCACCTCCTCGATCAGCTTCTGGCCCGGACCGACGCCCGGATCCACTGCCTCGTCCGCCACCGCTCCATCGATCGGCTGCCGGTCACCGATCGCGTGATCCCGGTCCCCGGCGACCTGTCCGCCCCCGGCCTCGGTCTGTCCGCGGAGCATCACAGCACCCTCACCACCCTGGACGCGATCTACCACAACGCCGCCGTGCCCCACTTCGCCGCGCCCTACCATGCCCTCAAACCCGCCCACGTCGACGCCACCGCCGCGATCCTGCGCCTGGCCGCCGCCAGCGGGGCTCCGCTGCACCTGATCTCCACCCTCGGTGTCTTCCTCGGTGACGCCCACGACGGCCGCGTCATCACCGAGGCCGACGCTCCCACCGACCCGAGCGGCCTCACCAGCGGCTACGACCTCAGTAGATGGGTGGCCGACGCCATGGCCGCCGCCGCCCGCGAACGCGGCCTGCCCGTCTCGATCCACCGCATCGCGGCCATCGTCGGCGACACCGCCACCGGCGCCGCCGATCCGCGCTCCGCGTTCAGCCGCTGGCTCACCGGATGTCTCGCCGCGGGCGCCGTCCCGGACACCGCCGAGGTGCTGGACATGGTGCCCGTGGACATGGTGGCCGCCGCGATCGTCGCGCTCTCCCGGACCCCGGACCACCTCCGCCGGGACCACCACTACCACGGCGACGGCGGCCTCACCCGTACCGCCCTCGCCACCGCCCTCACCGCGGCCGGTCACCCGACCGAGGTGGTGCCGTACCACCGATGGCGGGAGCTGATGCTCGCCGATCCGGCCGGGCCGTTCGCCCCGCTCGCCTTCTCCCTGCCCGAACGCCCCCGCCCGCACCCGCGGTTCGACTGCTCCCGCACCTGGGCCGCCGCGGCCGGCGCGGGGGTGGGGTTCCCCCCGGCCGACGAGCGAATGCTGCGCAGGCACCTGGACTTCCTCACCAGCGTCGGCGCGCTTTCCGGAAATGGATGATCATGCCCTTGCCCGAAGAATCCCCCCATGCCCCGGCTCCGGCTCCGGTACTGGACCGGCTCGGCGCGGCCGGGTACCGGGCCATGATCGCCGGTCTCCGGCTCGGGGTGTTCACCGCACTGGAAGCCGGACCGCTGTCCGTCGAGGAGCTGGCCACCACGATCGGCGGTGACCGGACCGGGGTGCGCAGCCTGGTGAACGTCCTGGTGACCTTCGGCTATCTGCGGCACGACGAGGACGAGGACGAGGCCACGGTCACCACCGCCGCGCCGCCCGGCCCGGCGGACGTCGAACTGTTCTGGCACGAGGTCCTGTTCGACCACTGGGCCGACGTCGAGGACACCATCCGTACCGGCACGCCCCGCCGCGGCTTCTACAGCCGGCTGCGCGAGCGCCCCGCCACCGCTGCCCGCCTGCGCCGGATGTTCGCCGCCGCCGCAGCGGACCTGGCCGACGACCTCGCCGCCGCGCTGCCTCCCGCCGCGACCGTCCTGGACATCGGGGGCGGCCACGGCGACCACACCGTCGAACTGTGCCGCCGTCGCCCGGACGTGCGGGTCACCGTCCTCGACCTCCCCGAGACGATCACGGCCCTTCGCGCGGACGCCCCGCCGGACCGGGTGACGGCACGGGCGGGCGACTACCTCACCGACGACCTGGGTTCCGGGCACGACCTGGTGCTGCTGTTCAACGTGCTGCACGGCCACCGCCCCGAGGAATGCCGCGAACTGCTCCGGCGCGCGGCGAAATCACTGTCCCCCACGGGACACATCGCCGTCCTCGACCACGACCCGGAACCACCCCCCGGACTGGGCCCGGCCGCGGCCGGGTTCCTCAGGGTGTTCGATCTGACCCTGTGGCAGGGCCTCGGCGGCGGTGTGCACCGCCACGCCGACCTCGCGGCATGGCTGGGCGAGGCCGGGCTCACCGAGACGCGGGTCGTGCCGCTCGCCGCGTCCCCGCTGGAGAAGCTGCTGATCGCCGGCCGCCCGTCATGACCGCCGACCCGTACCCCGGCTACGCCTGGCTGCGCGAGCACGACCCGGTCTGCCCCGTCGCCGGCCCGCACCTCCCGGGCCGGATGTGGCTGGTGACCCGGTACGACGACGTCCGCGCCTGTCTGACGGACCGTCGCCTCGGCAGCGCCGCCCCGGTCAACCCCGACCCCCACCCGCCCGGCCTGTCCCACCTGGACGATCCCGGGCACGCCGGACTGCGCCGCCTCATCGCAGCGGCGTTCACCCCCGCCGCGGTGGCCCGCCTGCGCGACCGCACCGCCCGGACCTGCGCGCACGCCGTCGACTCCTTCGCCGGGCGGGGACGCGCGGACCTCGTCGCCGAGTACACCCGGGAGATCCCGGTCGCCGTCATGCACGACCTGCTCGGCATCCCGGAAGCCGAGCGCGCGCCCGCCGCCGACGTCCTCGACATGTGGTACCGCGCGAAGTTCCAGCAGCCGCGCGACGAGATGAAACTGGCCGAGGTGCTGGGGTACGTCCGGAAGCTGGTGGCCCACAAGCGATCGCACCCGGGGGACGACCTGCCGACCCGGCTGATCGCGTCGGGCGCGCTGACCGGGGACGAACTGGAGGTGATGGTCATGACGCTGATCGGCGCCGGTCACCTCACCACGATCCAGTTCCTCGGCACCACCATCCTGCGCCTGCTCGGAGACCCCGGCGGGCGAGCCGCCCTGCTCGGCGGCGACCTCGACTGGTCCCGGGCCATCAACGAACTGCTGCGCCTGGACTCCCCGTCGCACGTGGCGGAGTACCGGTACGCGGGCGAGGACATGACGATCGCGGACACCCGCGTGGGCGAGGGCGACGTGGTGCTGCTGTCGCTGGCGGCGGCGAACCGCGACCCGGACCGGTTCCCCGACCCCGCCGCCCTCGACCTCACCCGCGACGCCCGCCCGCACCTGGCGTTCGGCCACGGCGCGCACACCTGCCTGGGCAGCCATCTGGTGAAGCTGGAGACGGAGATCGCGATCACCACGCTCTTCGGCCGCCTGCCGGACCTGACCCTGGACATCCCGAACGACGAGGTCGACTGGGCCTACGCCCCGACGTTCCGCGGCCCCCGGGCCCTCCCGGTCACCTTCACCCCCGTGAGCCGCTCTGACGGCGGATGCGCACGGGCCGAATGATGCTCGGTGGCGCCGCCCGAGAGCAGTGGTGCGCCCCCTGGCGGTGCTCGATCGGCTCCAACCGGCGGAGGTGACTCTCAGGCCGTGGCGGGACCAGCCGCACCGTTTCCGGAGATGACTCTTCAGGTCGGTGTCGGGACCCACCCGCACCGTTGCCGGAGGTGACCCTTCAGGCCGGTGGCGGGACCAGCCGTACCGTGGTGGTCGCCGTGGAATCCGGGCTGGACGCGGTGCCACGCCGGGTCGCAGGGTGCGGGGAGGGTGCGGTGTTCGGCGGCCATGACGGCCTGGAGGGCGGTGTCATGGCGGGGGAGGAACCGGCCGGTGGCGGGATCGTGGGTGCGGCGGCGGCGCTCGGCTGTCCAGCGGTCTGCCCGGTCGCCGGGAACGGTTCGAGGGCGCCGACCCGATGGCCGTCGGGGAAGGAGGTCGGCACGTCGCGGTTCCCCGGGTCGGGTTCGAGGGTCCAGCTCCGGCTGTCGGTCTCTCCGGCGTCGCCGCTTCGGGCCGCGGGGGAGTGGGCCGGCGCACCCGGTTGGGGCGCGGGGCGGATCGGGTCGGCGGGGAGGGCGGGTTGCCCGGTGGACCGGAGGCCGAACATGTCCGTCTGGCTTGCGGGGACGTCCCCGCCGCGCTCCGCGACCACGGCGGCGGTCGGTGCCGGTGCCGGAAGGGCGGTGGGGGGCCGGTCCGTATCGGACTGTGCCCTCAAGGCGGCGGCCATCTCCCGGCGGTGCCGTTCGCGGACCTCCGCCAGCAGAGCGGAGAGCCGGCCGTTCTCGCCCCACAGCTCTTCGCGGTGGGTCTGGAGTTCGCCGAGGCGGGCGTTCAGACCGGTGTTCTCGCTTTGAGCGGCGACGAGTTCGGCGGCCGTACGGAGCTGCTGCTCCTGGAGGCGGGCGTTGTCGCCGGTCAGGGTCTCCAGACGGGCGTCCTGTGCCTCCTTCTCACCCTGGAGGCGGCCCTGGGCCGCGAGGAGCCGGTCGTGCCTGCCGGTGAGTTGGCTGAGCGCCCTCTCCTGCTCGCCGTGCCGGTCTCGTAACTGACGGTGGGATCCGGTGAGTTCATGGTGGGCGTCGCGCAACCGCAGATGGGTCTCGGCCAGCTCGTCGAGTGCGGCCCGGTCCGCCGCGGCACGCCGGTCTGCGGCGGCGGCCTCACCCAGGGCACAGGACGCCTCCAGCAGGGCCGACTGCTGCTCGGCGCGCGCCTGCTCGGCGGCGTGTTCGCTGCGGGCCGCCTCCTCCAGGGCCGCCTGGGCGTGCTGTACCGCCTCCGCGCGGCGGTCGTCGGCCTGGCGGACCCGGTCGTCGGCGGCGCTGTTGACCTCGCAGATATGGGCGGCGACCGCGGAGACGTCCGCGCCTGCCCGGTGACCCTGGTGGACGGCCTCCAGCGCCGCGAGGACCCGGGGCAGGAGGCTGGACAGTACCTGTTCCTCACGTGCGGCCCTGGCCACGGCCTGCTGGACGGGAACCGGCGCGAGCCGGGTGGCCTCCGTCTTCCCCAGCGCGGTGCGGGCCCGGTGGGCGATCTGCCGGTCGCGCGGGTTGTTGTGCTGCACGCAGTACTTGGTCGGCTTGACCGACTTGCCCCTCGGGCGGGGTGTGCGGGCGTTGGTGCAGTCGGGGAAGTCGCAGTCAGGGCCGCCGAATCCGGCCTCGGTCAGCTTCTTGGCCAGCCACTCGCCGCCAATGGCCGCCCGGCCGGACCGCCTGGTGTACGCGCTCATCGAGTCTCTCTCGTCTCACCCCGGAGGGCGCCGCTGTCACAGGGGAGTCAGTCTTCCGCGCCGGTCCGCGCGCCGCCGGGGGCCACGGTCCATCGCCCCCGCGTTCCGGACGGTAGATCATGGATCTTGAACATGCAATTCAACTCGAACACGATGACTTTGGACGGGTAACAAGCCGATGTGTAATTCATTTTGACCCGCGCGTGCGCCGGATCTCGATTCCGGATAAGCTCCTCGGCTCCGAATTCCGGCCGGGCGCGTTATTCAATAATCCGCCCACATGAATATTTCGGCGACTGCACACCATTCGGCGGAGTGGCCCGAGAGCGACGACGGACCATTCCCAGGCAGCGCACACCGCCCACCGCGCCCGCCGCGCCCACCGTCGGGCCGGACGAGGCCGACGGCGGTGGGCCCGGGGACGTCCCTCTACCGAGCCGAGGGGCAGTCGGCTCGTATCGCGTACGTCTCCGGTGACGGAAGTTCCGCGCGCGGTGCCGATGCCGACGACGTACCGATCGAGCCTGCCCGTCAACTCAATGCCCGGCCGGTCATCGCATCACGGGGTGTCCTCGGCGCGGCGGCGCTGCTTGTCGCGGTAGCGGCGGGCCTTCACGATGCTGCCGCAGCCGCGCATGCTGCACCAGCGGGCCGTGCGGTTGCGGGACTCGTCGTAGAACAGCCAGCGGCACTCGGGGTTGTCGCACGATTTCAGCCTTGTCCATGTCCCGGTGAGCACGGCCTCGTGCACGGCGGCGGCGAGGGTGGCGATCACGCCCCCGCTGCCCTCCCCGCGTGGCTGCAAAGAGGCGGTCATGGAGTCGTGCCCCACGGCGAGCCGGACGGACGCGGTGTGTGGTGCGGTGAGGTCGTTGAACGCGTCGACTGCCGCACGCGGCGGCTGTTCGCCCAGGGTGTTGGCCGCGGCCATCGCGCGCAGGGCATCGCGCAGCCGGTGCAGCGCCGACAGATCACGCGCGGTCATCGAACGGCCCTGGCCGCCCCACATGCCCTCGGCGATCAGCCACGCCGTGGCGGCCTCCAGATCCGGCAGGTCGTCACGGCCGTTGTACATGTCATGGGTGTCGACGAATCCACGGACCAGTTCCAGCGCGCCGGGCGCCGCGTTCCCGGGGTCGTTCATCGCGTCGAAGCCTCCTCGGCCGTCCGTCTCCCGTCACCATCGTTTTCTGCTTGACGGTGATGACCCATCCTCGTAACGTCACCATCGTACCCCTTTTAATGGTGACGAGCGAGGGTGTCGTCGCGTCCTTCGGCCGCGCGCGCCCGGAGGGGCGGTCCCCGATGACCCAAGGGAGCCACGAGACCCAGAAGACCCAGGAGGCTCACGAGGCCCAGTTGACTCACGAGACCCAGTTGACTCACGAGGCTCAGGAGGCGGGCGCGATCGGCAAGGCGGGTGCCGGTCCTGCCGCGGCACTGCTCACCCGACGCAAGCTCGGGCTGCTGGTGATCTGCGCCGCGCAGTTCCTGGTGGCCCTGGACCTGTCGATCGCCAACATCGCCATGCCGCAGATGACCGCCGAACTGGGCTTCGCGCCCCACTCGGCCGGTCTGGTCCTCTCCACCTTCGCGCTGGCCTTCGCCGCCATGCTGCTGCTGGGCGGCCGTATCGCCGATCTGTACGGCCGCAGAAGGGTCTTCGTCGCCAGTCTGCTGGTGCTCGGCGCTGCCTCGGTTCTGGCGGGCGCCGCGTGGAATCCGGCCGCGCTGCTCACCGGCCGCGTCCTCCAGGGGCTGGCCGCGGGCTTCATCGCCCCCTCCGCCCTGGGCCTGCTGACCGCGACCATCCCCGAGGGCCCGGCACGCGAACGCGCCCTGGGGATCTTCGGCGCGATCATGTCCGCGGGGTTCGTCAGCGGCATGGTCGGCGGCGGTGTCCTCACTGAGTTCCTGAACTGGCGCTGGACCATGTACATCAATGTGCCCGTGGTGATCGTGGCCGTGGCACTGGCCGTACGTTTCCTGCCGGAGAGCCGCGTCCAGGGCAACCGCCGGCTGGACATCCTGGGCTGCCTGCTGTCGGCGGGAGCCATGATCTGCCTCGTCCACGGGCTCGAAGAACTCGGCGCCGACACGGCGTGGACGTCCACGGCACTGATCTTCGCCCTCGGTGTGGGCCTGGTCCTGGCGTTCCTGAGGGTCGAGCGCCGGAGCCCCAACCCCGTCCTGCCGCTGTCGCTGTTCGGGATCCGGGCCGTGGGCGGGGCGAATGCCATCGGCCTGCTGATGGTCGCCGCCTACGGAGGCATGCTCCTCATCCTCACCCTGTACCTCCAGGAGGTGCTGGACCACGGCGCGTTGGCCACGGGGCTGGTGTTCGCGGTCTCCGGCGTCATCGGCATCGTCAACAGCATGCTCACCGGCAGGTATCTGCGCCGCCGGAGGCCGGACCAGTTGCTGCTGGTCGGCATCGCCATCGCGACGGTCGGCCTGGCGGCACTCGTCCTGCTGCCCGAGAGGAACGGACTGTGGCTGGTCATCATGGCCACCGCGGTCAACGCCTTCGGCCACATCATCGTCCTGGTGATCTCCAGTATCGCCGCGAACAACGGCGTGCCCGCGGACCACAAGGCAGTCGCCGGGGCCGTGATGAACACCGGCCAGCAACTGGGCATCGCCCTGGGTGTGGCCCTGATGACCTCATTGGCCGCCGAGGTCACCGCTGCCCAGCCGGACCCGGGCTCCGATGCGGCACTCGTCACCGGCTGGCGGTGGGCCATGGCACTGGCGGCCGTGCTGGCGCTGACGACCCTTCCGATCGCCCTGGCACTGCGCAAGCGACTGCGGGTGTGACCCCGCCTCCCCCGCTCCTCTCGACGGGGGTCTCGGTTTCGGACGTCACGACAGCAAGGAGGAGGTACCCGCATGACGGAACTCACCACGGCACCGCTCACCCCCGCGACCTGGCAGGACTTCGAGCGGGTCATGGGCTCGAATGGGGGCGCGCGGGGATGCTGGTGCATGCACTGGCGGCTCTCGTTCAAGGACTGGGAGGCCGGCGCGGGGGACGGCAACCGGCAGGCGCTGCGCGCACGCGCGGAACGGCAGCCACCGCCCGGACTGGTGTGCTACCTGGGGGACGAACCCGTCGGCTGGGTCGGGATCGGCGAACGCTCCGAGTATCCCCGCCTCCACCGCTCGTCGGTCACCAAGGCCCTCGACGACACCCCGGTGTGGGTCATCAACTGCCTCTACGTCCGGCGCGACCACCGCGATCGGCGGTTGCAGACGCGGATGATCGCCGCCGCGTGCGACTTCGCCGCCGAGCATGGGCAGCACACCGTCGAGGGCTTCCCCGTCGACCCCGCGCCGGGACAGATCGCGGGCGCGGACAACGCGATGACCGGTATCGCCTCGGCCTTCCGCGAGGCCGGGTTCACCGAAGTGGCGCGGCGCAAGAAGGACCGCCCGGCGATGCGGCGTACGACGTCACGGCCTGCGGGGTGAGCCGGCCGCCGACCGGGCGGGCGCACGCCGCCCTGCCTAGGAGAACCAGTACCAGGCACGACGGGGCGGGCTGGCGGAGACTGGGGGGATGGGACGTCAATCCATCACTCTCCGTGCCCAGGAGCTGGGCGAGTTTCTGCGTTCGCGGCGCGCGGCCCTGGATCCCGTCGCACAGGGCTTCCCCGACGACGGACGCAGACGCCGGGTGCCCGGCCTGCGCCGGGAGGAACTGGCGGAACGCGCGCACATCAGCCCCGACTATCTGATCCGGATCGAGCAGGGCAAGATGCCGCGCATCTCCCGCCCCGTCCTGGAGAGCCTGGCCGACGCCCTGCAACTGGCCTGGGACGAGCGTGCCTATCTGTTCGCCCTCGCGTACGGGTCCCGTCCGGCGGAGCGGCGGCCCGGCCGGGGCGGGGTGGAGGAGGTGGCACCGGGACTGCTCCGGCTGCTGGACGGGATGCGCGGCGTACCCGCGCTGGTCCTGAGCCGCCGTACGGATGTGCTGGCCTGGACACCGATGGCATCGGCGCTGCTCACCGACTTCTCCGCGCTCGATCCCGAGGAGCGCAATCTGATCCGCCTCACCTTCCTCGACGAGGACTTCCGCGCCCTGTACGCGGACTGGGCGCGGGCCGCCCGCAACTGCGTCGGCCTGCTGCGGCTGGAGACCGGCCTCAGCCCCGAGAACCACGCGATCAGAGCCCTCGTCGGGGAACTGAGCACCCGCGACCCCGACTTCCAAAGATGGTGGACCGGCCATCAGGTGTGGGGACCGCGGGAGCTGACCAAGACGTACCTGCACCCACTCGTGGGCGAGGTGACCGTGGATGTGCAGCAGTTCGAGGTGGAGACGCACCCCGGTCAGCAACTGGTCGCCTACACTGCCGCGCCCGGCACACCCGCCGAGGAGCAACTCGGCTTCCTGACGCGGTGGATCACCGGGCGGGACGACCCGCACCGGGATGCTCAGCACCGGGACGTTCAGCATCCGGACACGCAGCATCCGGACACTGTGCACCCGGGCCGACCGCACCCGGACCGTCCGCACCCAGGCCGTCCTTACGCGGACAGTCCGTACGCGGAGCGACTGGCGGCGAAGGGGCACCGTTCATGAGCCCCTGGAGCGACGACCGGCTCGCGCGGATCGCCGACGCGTGGGAGTTGAGGCTGACCGTCGTCCAGGACGGCGACAACCCGACGGGTTCGGTCCCGCTCGGCTTCGTGGTGGTCGAGGGGGGACTGTATGTGCGTGCCTACCGCAGCGGCAGATCCACCTGGTTTCGGCAGGCCAGAAGCATCCGCGAGGGCCGGATCGAGATCGAGGGCCGTCGCGCCCCCGTCACCATCGAGGCGCCCGATCCGGAACTCGCCGAACGGATCAGTGCCGCCTACGAGGCCAAGTATCCGGACGCCTCGGGGGTCGTGACCCCGGCCGCCGTGGCGGCGACCCTGAGGCTCGTGGCGCGCTGAGCGCAGCTCGCCGGGAGCGAGCGACGCAGTGGTGGGCCGGAGGAAGGCGGCCCATCGGAATCTCTCCTCTCTCCTCCAGGGACGAATATCCGACCCCGGTCCGAGAAACTCAACGGCCTTTTCCGAAAGAATCTCGCGGCAGCGGCAGCGGCAGCGGCAGCGGGCATCGCGGGATGAGGGCATCGCGGGATGAGAGGATGGAGGAATCGGCCCCCTGTCAATTCCTCGCGGTCATTCGATTCCAGAGACGAGCGAAAAATCCGCCCCGGGAATCGGCTGACCACGAGACGCGGGCGAAAGGCGTGGACGTCACCCCATTCACCGTCGCCCCGGCCTGCTGGAGCTGGGTCACGCCGCCGAGGAGGGATAGGGGAAGGCAAACGCTCTCGTCGGTGCGGGCCAGCAGCGAGGTGCGACAGGAATCCATGCGCGTGGGCCTCTCTTTCCCCTGGCTTGAGCGCCGTCCATTCGGAAAACCGCCGGCTTCCGCACTGCCGACACATTCCCATTCTCCCCGCTGTGGGAAGGGCATGCCAGCGATCTTCCTGGGCATCTTCCTGGGCGATCCAGTACCAGGCTGAATGGGCACCGGTTATGCGTACCGAAGCGAAGGGGATTTATTTCGGGTGCGGGACACGCCGGGAATCCAGAGAAATGTGGGCCGAAGAGCCGAGAGGGCCGGTTCCGGAGGCCGTGCGTTCGTCGCGGTGAAGGGCGGCGCGGTCGGCGGTACGGCCGCCGCCGCGGTACCGGTCCGGATGAGTCCGGCCGGTGGGGGAGCCGGGGGCGAGCTGCCGGACCCGGCGAGTGTCCCCGTCGCAGCCGACGGAACACGGTGACACCCACCCCTACGACACCCACCCCTACGACACCCATCGCCGACGGACGACCCAGCCCCACCCGGCCCTGACCAGCGACAACGGCCCGCATGCGGCTCCCGCTCGATTCCGGTGCTTGAATGGACCGTCGTTCCCGGTCCGGCAAGGAGAAGCACTGTGCCCCTGGTGTCTGTCGTGATGCCCGTGTACAACTCGGCAGCCACCCTCGGCGCAGCCGTCCGGTCCGTGCTGACCCAGACCCATGGCGATCTGGAGCTGCTGGTCACCGACGACCAGTCCTCCGATGGCTCCATGGACCTGCTGCGCGAGTTCGCCGCCCAGGACGAACGCGTCCTGCCGGAGCGGGCACCCGAACAGGGCGGCGCGGGCCGGGCCCGCAATCTGGCGATCGAGCGGGCCCGCGGGGACTACGTCGCCTTCCTCGACAGCGACGACATGTGGCTTCCGGAGAAGACCGAGAAGCAGCTCGCCTTCGCCGCCGAGGGCACCGCGCCTCTGACGTTCACCTCCTACTACAAGATGGCCGCCGACCATGACGGCGAGAGCGTCGACTGGGTCCCGAACGGCAGGGTGGTCCGTGCGCGGGAACATGTCGACTACCGCGCGATGCTGGTACGCGACTACATCGGTGCCCTGACCGCCATGTACGACCGCAACGCCCTGGGCACGCGGCTGATGCCGGAGATGCGCAAGCGCCAGGACTACGCCCTGTGGCTGTCGATCATGCGGGACGGCGCCGACGCCCGGGGCCTGGCCGAGCCGCTGGCGGTGTACCGGGCCCACCAGGCGGGGTCGCTGTCCTCCAACAAGCTGTCGCTCGTGCAGTACAACTGGGCCCTGTACCGCGAGCACGAGCACCTCTCGGTCCCGCGGGCGACGCGGGCGCTGACCGGCGCCGTGTGGCAGTCGCTGCGCAACTCGCGCATCTAGCTCCGCGCCCCGCTCCCTTTCCGTTATCCGGCGCCACGAGCCGCGGTCTCCACTACGGAAACCTCCGCCGACCGGATCGCGGTGCGGCGGAACCGGGAGTGGACAGGAGTGTTGTCACATGCATCGTGGCCGGAAGCCCATCCGCCGACGCGGGCACGCGCGAGGTGTACCGGGACGGCATCGTGTGCCGGGGCGGCGCTCACCGGGACGGGGCGCGGTGCTGGCCGCCGCGGTGTTCTTCACCTGCCTGGCCGTGGTGACCGGCCTGCTGATCAACCGTCAGCAGACGGGTGACGTCGTAGCGGGCCCGTCGTCGTCCACGCAGCAGCGTACGGCGCAGGCGGGCCCCTCGCCCGCCCCGAGCCCGACCTCGACGGCATCGCCCTCGCCGCGGACCGAGCCGCCGTCGCCCTCGGCCTCACCCAAGGCACGGAAGTCGGCCACCGCCGCCCCCTCGCCGTCCCGTACCGCCGAGCGGTCGGCTGACCCGGGTCCCGGCAGGCGGACCGTGACGCTGGTCAACCGGCTCGACGAGACGATCTGGCCCGCCGTCGCCGAGGACCCCGATCGTCCGGTGGGCGTGACGACCACGGGATGGGAACTGCCCCCTGGGGCCAGCGTGAGTTTCACCATCCCCGACCACTGGGAGGCCCGGGTGTGGGCGCGCGCCGGTTGCGCCTTCGACGCCGACGGCGACGGCGGCTGTCTGTCCGGGGACTGCGGCGCGTTCGAATGCGGACGGACCTGGGGGGAATTCCCCTCCACCCTGGGCGAGTTCAACCTGAACGCCTGGAACGGCATGGACTTCTACAACGTGAGCCTGGTCGAGGGCAACAACCTGCCGATGTGGATCAACAGCACCGGCGGTTCCACCCCCGACAAGATCGACGCGAACGGATGCTCCGAGCTGGGCTGCACGCGGGACGCCAACGCAACATGCCCCGACGAACTGCAACGCGTCCGGGACGGCCGTGTGGTGGCCTGTCTGAGCGCCTGCCTGGTGTACGACACGGACCAGACCTGCTGTACGGGTGAGTACGCCGAACGGTCCAAGTGCGTCCCCTCGTCGTGGCCGGTCGACTCCGCGGCCGTGTTCGAGAAGGCCGAACCCTTCGCCTACTCCTACGTCAACGACGACGAGACGGGTGTGCTCACCTGCTCGGGAGACTGCGACTACCGCATCACCTGGGGTGTGAGTACATGAACCGCACGGCTGCCCCTGACCGCCGTGGGTGGTGGTCGGGGGCAGCCGTGCGTGGGGGTGTGCGGCCGGGCGAGCCTTGCGTGGGGTGTGCCGTGTGACCTGTGCGTGGGTGGTGGTGTGACGGGTGGGCGGGTGGCCCTGGAGTGGTGATGGCGGGCAGGCGCGCGGGTGGCCGTGGAGTGGTGATGGCGGGCAGGCGCGCGGGTGGCCGTGGAGCGGTGACGGCGGGCAGCCGCGCGGGCGGTGGCGGCTGCCCGCGTGCGGGTCAGTGCGCGGACTGGAAGGCCCGGCCGGCCGCCGTCGCCGTCGTACCGTCCGTGAACAGGCCGCTGCTCGGCTTCGACGGGTCGGCGCCCAACCCGAACCACGCGTAACGCCGCACGTACGGAAGGTCGTTGAGCGCCTCCGTGGACGCGGTGACGAAGTCCGCCTGCTGTTGCGCGGAGGGGAAACGGGTCCCCTGGGAGAAGTCGATCAGCGCGTACTCGGTGAGCCAGATCGGCTTGCCGTAACGCTCGTACACCGCGGCCAGGTACGACGTCAGCTGGTCCACGGCCTGCGCGGTGCGGAAGTCACCCCCGTACCAGTGGACCGTGATGAAGTCCACGCGGTAACCCTTCGCCGCCGCGCCGGACATGAACCGGTCCAGCCAGCCGCCCGGGGTGTCCGCCCCCGTCGCCACGGCCGGGCTGCCCAGGACCCGGCCGGCCGACATGAGCCTCGGCCACAGCTCCAGCGCCCTGTCCACCGTCATGTTCGACTGCTCCGCCATGTCGGGTTCGTTGAAGCCCAGCAGATAGGGACCGTTCGCGCGGGCCTGGGCCAACTGGGCGTCGGTGACGGACGCCTCCCCCCAGATCATGGGGACGAAGGAGGACGATGGCGGTGTCATGACGTCCGGATGCTGACTGTTCCAGTTGTAGTACCAGCTCGCCCCGCTCGCGCCGAGTGCCTGACTCACTCCGTCGAAGGTCCACACACCGACGCCCTTCTTGTCCCCGGACGCGACGGGCACGGGGGCCGCGGCGGTCTGTTCCGGGGGAGTCGGCTCGGCCGAACGCTTCGGCGACGGGCTGGGGCTGGGGCTGGGGGGCGAGGACGGGGAGGGGGAGGGAGAGGAGGGAGGCGTCGGGCTGGGGGAGGTGAGGGCGACCGGGGCGGGCGGGGCCGTCACGGCGGCCGGGGCCGAGGAGTCCGCGTTCAGGTGGGCCACGATCAGCGCGGTCACCGTCACGACCACCACCGTCGCCGAGCCGCCGATGATCCGCCCCCGTCTGCCGCGCGTACGCGGACCACGGAGGCGGCGGTGCGCCCCGGCGGGACCGCGGGCCCCCGCCGGGTGCGCGGAGTCCGACGGCGGCGCACCGGCACCAGGGCCGGCACCAGGGCCGGGGACGGCACCGGCGTCCGGGAGTGCGCTGCCGCCCTCGCCCCCTGCGTCGGAAGGCACCCCCGTCCCGCCACCCGTGACCGAGGCGAGCACACGGCCCGGGTCGAGGCTGGACGGCAGGGTCACCAGCGGCAGACCGCTCAGCAGCCCGCCCATCGGCAGCAGCCCCTGGTCCCGTACCGCACACACCGGGCAGTCGCGGACATGGCGGGCGAACCGCTTGCGCCAGAGCGGGCTCGGGGTGCCGCTCCAGGTGGCGGCGATCTCGTCGAGCACCGTACAGCGGGGCACGGCCGCCAAGGCCCGCACCACCAGCCGGGAGACCTCCATCTGCTTCTTCATCCGCTGCACCCGCACCGCGGCATGGCGGTCGGACAGCCCCAGCGCGTCGGCGAGTTCGGCGCGCTCCAGCTCGCCGGTCTCCTCCAGCCACCACAGGGACAGCAGTTCCTGGTCGTCCGGGTCGAGCCAGCGCGTGGCCTCGGCGACCTCCCGGCGCTGCTCGGTCAGACCCAGGCGCAGGATGGTCACGCCGACGAAGTCGAGGGCGGGGTTGGGTATGGCCTCCGCGTCCTCAAGGTGCGCCCGGCGGTCGCGGTCCGACGCCCGCAGGCTCTCCCGATTCCGGATCTGCCTGATCGTGATGGACACCAGCCAGGACCGGAACGCGGCCGGGTCCCGCAGTTTCGGCAGCCCCCGAACCATGCGCAACAGCGTCTCCTGTACGACGTCGTCGACATCGGCGTGACCGTTCAGGGCCCTGCCGACGATGTTGTAGACCAGTGGCAGGCACTGCCCCACCAGATGCTCCAGGGCCTGTCCGTCGCCCGAGCGTGCGGCCGTCACCACGCCGGGGTCGGGTCCACCCCTGTGGGTGTTGTGCATGTGGGCCTCTTCCTCCGCTTGCGGTCTGGCAGTGCCGGGTCCGGTCCCGGACCCGTGAGCACTCTCCCTGATACGGAGACCGCCGACGCGGCCGACGACAACACAAATGCCGAGGACGGAAGAATCGGCGGTCGGGCGACGGAAATGTGTTGTCCGACTGTCCTCGCCGAGGTCACCGATACGTAGGGACGGATCCGAAGAGCACGAGGAAGGCCCCAGGATGGCACGACGACGACGCAGCAGGCACGGCACGAGACGACCGCGACGCGGCTGGTGGTATGCGGGGACGGTCGCCCTCACGGTCGCCACCGTGCTGATCGCCTACGGGGCCTGGTCGCCGTCCGGGACCGACGGGGCCCGCACGACGGACCGTCAGGCCGCCGCGCTCCCGTCCGAGCCGCGCACCACCCCGCCCGCCTCACCGAGCCGCACCGCCTCTCCCACCCCCTCTCCCTCTCCCTCCGCCTCGGCCAAGCCCAAGCCGTCCGCGACGAAGACGAACAAGCAGAAGCAGAAGCCGCCCGCCGAGCCGGACACATCGGTCGAGCAGCCGTCGACGGCGCCCGCAGGCAAGCGACTGATCACCGTCGTGAACGAGACCCAGAAGACGATCTGGGCGGTCGTCACCAACACCGCCGTCTACCCGGAAGGCCGCAAACTGACCCCGGGCCAGAGCATGTCGGTCACCGTCGAGAACGACTGGGGCGGACGCATCTGGGGCCGGACGGGATGCGCCTCGACCGCCGCGGGGAAGTGCGCGACCGGCCACTGCACCAGCGTCTGCGGCGGCTACAACCCGCCCACCACACTGGGAGAGTTCACCTTCGACGCGTACGCGGGCATGGACTTCTACGATGTGAGCATGGTCGACGGCTCCAACCTGCCCATGTACATCAACGTCTCCCACACCTCGACCGTCGACCCGGTCAGCTCCTCGGGCTGCTACCAGGGCGTGTGCACCTCGGAAGTCGACTGCCCCACCGAGATGCAGGCCGTCTCGGGCGGCCAGGTCATCGGCTGCAAGCCGCCGTGCGAGGCGTTCGGCGGTAATACGTACTGCTGCCTCGCGGAATGGGCGGGCCGCGAGAACTGCATCCCCTCGAAGTGGCCGGTCGACTACACCCAGGTCTTCAAACGCGCCGCGCCCTACGCCTACTCGTACGCCTTCGACGACGCGGCGACGATGTCGTGCAAGGGGGCGTGCTACTACCGGGTGACCTTTGGGACGACCGGTACCTAGTCGCTGCCGCAGCGGGGTGGGTCGGTTGATGTCGGTTCGGTCCTGACTCACCCCGGGGCCTTGTGGGACTGCGTCCGGGCGGCCGGTGCGAGCCGACCGCCCGGACACCGGGCGGGGAGGTGCCGACTCCGTCGCAGGCGCCGGTCTGTCCGGCGGTCAGCGGGGAGTGACGACGGCGGCGGCTGCTCGACCAGGTAGCGATACGAAAGACGCGAACGGAATCCGCCCTTGATGCCGGAGCGGTCCGTGGGAGCTGTTGAGCAGCCAGAGGCGCCGCTCGATCTCCCCGCAGTCGGCCCGTCCCCCTCTCGAAGATCTCTCAAGAACCCAGCCTCCATCCCCAACTACACCTGTGAGCTTGCTATTTGACTGGGCAGGCGTGCCGTCCCGGAAACGTCCATCACATGGCCGGACTTTGATTGTGGTCCGGCGCTCTCCGCTGGATCATGGATGTTCCGAGATCGAAGGGCGGGTCGAATCATTGTTCGCACATGCACAACCCGGACCCCTGACCATCGTCTGGATCACCGCGAGCTTCCCGCCTGAGGTCAGCGGCGTGGCCCTGGGGAACGCGGAACGCGCCCGCTGGTTCGCGACGCGTCCGGAGGTACGTCTGTGCCTGCTGGTCCCCGATTCCACCGACGGAGCCGCGCCGGTCACGGGGGTCACTCCGGTCCCGCCCGTAGGGGCGGCTGTCCCGAACGGCCCGGAACTCTACCCCTACGCCTCCAAACCCTGGCTCCCCTACCCGGTACTGCGCGTACCGCGCCGGGCGGCACTCGCGCAGATCGACACCGCACTGGAACACATCGCCCCGGACCTGGTGGTCGTCACCGATCCCGAACGCTCGTTCATGTTCGCCTCCTGGGGGATGCCGGGACACGCCTACGCCCGGCGGCGCGGCGTGCCGTATGTGGCCCAGTACCAGAGCGACTACTACAACTTCGCCGACAGCTACCCGCTCTGGCGTCATCTGCGCACGCCGGTGTTCCGGCCGGTCATGCGCCATGTGTACCGGCACTTCGACGCCGCCCTCTGCGCGACCCCGCACGCCGCGGCGACACTGAGCGGGTTCAGTGATGTGACGACCGAGCACATACCGTTCGTCGGTGTCGACATCGAGGACTTCGGCGCGGACCGGGCCGACCCCGCCGTCCTCGCCAGACTGGCCCCGCACTACGACGGGCGCGGCAGACGCGTGCTCTACCTGGGCCGTCTCGCCCGGGAGAAACGGCTGGACCTGGTCATCGGAGCCTTCCTGAGGCTCAGCGCCCTGCCCGGCAACGAGGATCTCTCCCTGTTCATCGCCGGTGACGGCCCACGGGACATCACCACCCAGATCGGGAAACTGGCCGCGGCCTCACCCCGAGTCCACCTCCTCGGCTTCGTACACGGCGCGGACCGCAGCGCCCTGTACGCCTCCTGCCACGCGTTCTGCACCGGCTCGCCGTACGAGACATTCGGCCGCACCGTCGTCGAGGCGATGGCGTCCGGAGTCCCGGTGGTCACCCCGTCCAGCGGAGGCATCAGCGACACCCTCGCCGCAGGTCAGCACGCCTACCTCTTCCCGCCCGGCGACGCCGACGCCCTGTTCGGTGCCCTGCGCGCGGCACTCGCCGACGAGGGGAAGGTCACCGGCCGAGCCCGCAAGGCCGCCGCCCAGTTCGCCACCGAGCGAGGCTGCGCGCAACTCCTCGCCGGCTACCGGCGCCTCACCGAGCCCCACTGTGAGTGAGGACCGAGGTGAGGACCGAGGGTGAGGCGTGCGAGCCGCGCCAGGGGCACGCACGCCCGTCCCACGCACACACCGGCCGATGTGCGCTACACCAAGGAGGTTTCGTGATGCGGCGACAGGAGTCAGCTCCGGCGGGCGTGGTGCCCTTGGCCCGGCGTCCCCCGGGCCTCAGCACGGCCGGGCGGACCGGGCTGGAACACCTCGACTGGTGGCGCCCCCGATCCGTCCGGTTCGTCGAGAACGACCCGCCCGGCAGCGCGCTGTCCGCGTTCCTTGAGTCGCTGAGGACGACGTTCGAGGACGGCGGACATCATGTGGTGGGGCACGCGGCGGCCTCGGCCACCGATCTGGCGCTGGCCGTCGTCCGCGTACCGGAGGGCAGCGCCCCACTGAGCGAGCGGGTCGAAGAGGCACCGATGCCGTTGCTGCTGAGGATGCGGCGCACACATGGCGCACTGGGCAACATCGCGCACTCGGTCGCCGTGGTCGAGGTGCCCGAGCGGATGAGCACCATGAGCCACGCCGAGGCCGTCCACACGGGACGCGTCCTGATGGCGCGTCTGGGGGCTCCCAAGGTGGTGGTGGTGACCGTCGACGCGACGACGGACCGGGTGATCGAGGCGACCCTGTGCACGATGGAGGGCGGACACCCCTCGGAGACCGAGAACACGAAGAACACAGAGAAAACGGAGAACACGGACAGCATCGCCCAGGGCATCTGCGACCGCCTGGTCGCCGCCGCCTGCACACGTGAGGTCGCCGGCCGCTACGACGTCGAGTCCGGGGCCATCACCGCCGCGCAGTGGGCGGACACCTCGGTACCCGAGGCACTCGCGGCGGCCGGCCGCCGCATGGGCGGCCTGCGCCTGCTCCCCGCCCCGCACCGCCTCACGCACTACGTGTCGCCACGTCTGGCGGCCGTCTACGAGCGATATCTCGGGATGAAGGCGTTCAGCGAGGGCATGCTCTTCGCCTTCGACCCGGGCCTGGGCGCACTGGTGGTCACCGCGTCGGGGAGCTGGGAGGTGGACAAACGCGCCCTGCGCCGCGACGACGTGACGGTCGTCGCCCACCGCCTCGACAACGGGCGGCTGCGGGTACTGGCGCCCGTGTCGGTCAGTCCCAAGGGGCCGTCGGTGGAGGCATGGGAGGTGTGCGCACTGCTGGAAGCGGTCCCCACGGTCCGGATCCGCCAGGACGAGGACGGCGCCTGGATCTGGGACCCGCACGGCACCCACGAGGTACCGGCGATCCGCGCCGGACTCCACGCCCACGTCGGCGTCAGCGCCGCGGATCCCTCACGCATCGAGACGGTCCCGGCGGACCGCGAACGCTACCCGTACGGGTTCGGCTGCGGCACGGACCTGATGATCGAGGTCGCCCAGGACACCGTACGACGCTCCCAGGCCATCAACGATCCCGACGACCCGCGGCACTTCGTGCGCTGGCCCATGCTGTACCACGGTGAGATGGCCGTCGAACTCTGGGGCCCGGACCAGCGCACCGAACCACTGAGCGGCCTGCTGGACCTCTTCGACACCCAGGCCGAGGCGGCGATCACCTACGACCCGGACCACATCGAGCAGCCGTGGTGACGGACGGACGGACGGCCCGGCGGGCAGGCTGGTGGCGGGCGGGCTCAGGCGCGTGACGAAGGCCCGAGCCCACCAGCCACCATGCGTGGGGTTCAGGGTGGGATGCGGTTCACTGTCATCCGGGTCCTGTTGTCCCACGCCGAGGGACGGCACCGACAGCGCCAGCCGCATCGCGCCGGGAGCCCCACGCCACAGGGATGCCCCGGGTGAGAGCGTCATCTTCGCCGGGCAAAGATGACCCAGAAGACCGTGAACGCTGTCCATACGATCGCGAAGGCCCACATCAGCCCGTCCCCGCCGAACAAGGCCATGGAGCCCAGCCAGCCGAAGCCGACGGCCATGAAGGGCCAGCCGGCGGTGGAGATGTTGAAGAGGACCGACAGCCGCCCGCTCACGCCCGCCCACACGCCCACCGCCAGAGCCAGGAAGCCGAGCGCCAGCCACCATGGGACTCCGTCCTGGGCGGAGGGCGCGTAGGAATGGGTAC
Source organism: Streptomyces sp. NPDC004610 (assembly GCF_040609715.1). Lineage (NCBI taxonomy): Bacteria > Bacillati > Actinomycetota > Actinomycetes > Kitasatosporales > Streptomycetaceae > Streptomyces > Streptomyces sp. NPDC004610. Next base: position 133,341 of record NZ_JBEXLA010000005.1, read on the forward strand.
GGCCGTGCAGCCCCAGCTCCATCACTTCGCCCCGCCACAGGCGGACTTCGGCCGGATCACCCGCCTTGGCCTCGTCATACATCGCCGACCCCACCGACAACCAGTCGGTACGGTCACGCCACTCCACCTCGACGTCGTAGTACGTCGGGCAACTGGCGCCGGGTTCAACGTCGGAACAGTCCTGACCTGTCCGGCGGTCGAGTACGGTGCCCGTCTCGCGCCGGACGCACGCGTCGTCGCCGGTACGGCTCGCTGCCTCGCAGACGGGCGCGCGGCTGTACTCCCTGGTCGTTCCGTACGCTTTCGCGACCTGCTGACCGCAGAAGAGGACCCCTGCTGCGGTCGCGAGCACGACCAGTCTCCGTGTCCAGAGGGAGAGCCGCCCCTCATGTGCCGTCTTCTTCATGCACCCCTGGCTTTCACCGGGCAGAGCCCTTGCGCTCCGTCGCCCTTCCGGAGGGGATGACGCGGGTTCGGAGTGATCGGGTTGCAGGGAATTCTGTTTGGTGGGGTGCGGCTGCGCTGCCGCCTTCGGGGCGATGTGTCGGCGCAGCAACTCGATCGCCGGTATGTGGTCATACTGCTCGGCCAGGTGCATGGGCGTATGACCGTCGGGATCCGCGAGTTGTGGGTCCGCGCCGAAGGCCAGCAGGACGGCAGTGGTGTGCGTGGTCAGCGGGCGCCCGCTCTGTAGGGCGCTGTCTCCCTCGACGTCGATCGCGTGCGTCAGCAACGTCATATTGCCGAAGACCTCGTTGGGATCCGACCCATCGGCCAGCAACCGGGCCAGCGTCTCCGCATCTTCGTGCTCCACTGCGTGATGGGCGGGCGTCCAGTAGTCGCTCACGTAGGGGCCGGAGGTGTGACGGGTGAGGCCGTGTGGCCTGCTGGCGGCATGAGGGCGGCCCGACGCACCTCGATGCGGCCGGGTGCCGAGTTCGTTGCCTCGCCCGGGGTGACCATCCGCCGCGGGCCGGGTTGAGGCACGTGAAAGGGGGACGGGGGTAGGGGGCCGGGCCCGCCTGCCACCATCCGCGCGGCGCTGCCCACACCCACGAACGGCGACGAGGGCGAACGCACTGCGCGGGGCCGTCCCGTCCGACCGAAATCGGAGAACGACCCCGCACACGCGCTACCGGCGAGGGTCAGATGCGTACCCACAGCACGTAGACGTCGGGCCTGGTCGGGAACGGCTCACACTTGTACAGCAGGCCCCACAGGTGGTGCCCCGCCTTCCCCGCCGCATCGCATTCGGCGTACGAGGAATGATGGGAGCGCGGGGTGAAGTAGGGGTCCGCGGAGGCGGACGGCGCAGTGGCGAACAACAGCCCCGCAGTGGCGACAGCGGCTCCGGCGAGCACGCTCAGACGTCTCAGCATGAACACAACTCCCTTGTTGAACAATAGAAGTGATGTGCCGTTAGATTCTACAGGGTCACCCGTCTTGTAAGGGTCCTGTGTGATCTGCATCGCTTCTGTGGGCTTGGTGGGCTTGGTGGGCTTGGCTGCGAGGGTGAATCTCTATTGATAAAGGCGGTTTGATCCGGCTTGAGACGGAGTACCCCGTGCAGGTACGGCGTAGCCCTGTTCCCGGGCCCAGTTGCGGAGGGCGGCGGCGTCGATCGGCGCCGGGGAGTCGAGGGGGAGTGCGGGCTTCACCAGCACCGGGTTCGATGGTGTGAACGCCGGGGGAGTCCGGAGCAGACGGGCCGGGAACTGCGGTACCCGGATCCGGCCAGGGAGGACGGACGCGAGGAAGCCGGTGGTGGATCCGTCGTGGATGAACGAGAGCGGTCCCCGGGCCTCGTTGACCGCGATCCGCCACCCGTGGGGCTCGTTCGTCGGCTCGGTGATCCAGAATGGTACGCGCGGTTGCTGGTCGCTTTCGTGGCAGCTCAGAATCCTGCCCCAAATCATGCAGTGGCCTCACCTGCAAATTTCAGGATTTCGAGGACGCGCCGAGAAGATTGAGGCAGATTCGAGCCCGGCGCTCACTGATCGTTTTCGCCATTTTGGTAAGACATCCGTGAATACACTGGAGTCCTGGCCCGGGGTGTGGTCAACACGTCCCTGGGCTAGCATCGAACTGTCCTGCCCTTCGGGGTGAATTCTCATGCCGCCCCGGTAGTGAAAGGTGACGCCATGAAGGTGCTTCCGTACCGCACGCTGACACCCGACCGTCCGTCTCGTGAAGTGTTCTAGACGGACGGATACTGTCCAGAGCGGATCAGGGGCGCGGTCGACCATTGACTGCGCCTCTCCGGCTGAGTGAGGAACGAAGATGCCGCGCGTTGATGTGCCGTCAACCTTCATCGGCTGGCTCTATCGCCCCTACTTCGATTTCGGTGACTGGGAGGGGAGCGGAAACTCCGCAGTCGAGGGATTGGTGCTGGCGGTCCGGTCGCTGGTCGAGGAAAGCGACGCATACCCTCGCCTCCACGGATTCTCTCCGTCGTCGGTGCGGCGCGAGATCGTACGGCACGCGATGCTCCCGGAGTATCAGCTCGACGACCCTGCCGAACTCGCCCCGGATCTGCGCACCCCCGCATGGCGGAGCCTCTGCGAGCAGCTGGCCCGCTACCCCGATCTCGGCGGCCGGGCCCGGTTCCGGGCGCTGTGGGCGCTGCACCGGGCGGGGCTGCACGCGTCGGTCCTGCGCCATGAACGCGGACCCACCGCACCGTCCGGCACCCGGCTGGACGACGACACCGCCGCGCTCGCCTTCATGCGAGGTCAGGCACTGTATGCGCAGGCCATGGACGGCGCCCCCGCGGACGCCGCGGCGCTGGAACTGCATGCGGTGCAGGAGCGGGCCAGACCCGGATGCTGGGCCCATGTGGAGGCGACCTATCTGCTCGCCAACATCTGCGTGAAGATGCTGGACGACGCATCCGGCTTCCCTCGTCGTCTTGAGCGGCACGCCCGGTCCATCGACGCGTCCGACACGGTCGGTGACGAGCGGAACAAGCTCCTCAGTCGCTATCACCGGATCGCCGCGCTGGCGCCCCAGTTGGCGGGCGATCACGCGGCGATGTCCCGCGAGATGGACCGGGCCGAGAATTTCTGTTCCCTGATGCGGCGAGACACCCCCTTGACCCGGGCGGAATGGGCTCCGCTGCGCTACGCACTGCTGGAGAGCAGGATCAAGGAAATGTTCGTTCTGGGCGACTTCGAACGAGCCGAGCACTACGCGCTGAGCCTCACGGACCATATGCCCGCCGAGCCGCGCGCCCTCCTCACGCTAGGCCAGGTGTATGTCGAGCGGGAGAAGATCCCGGAAGCGGTGAGCGCGTACCGGAAAGCCACGCTTCTGGGACCTCAGGTCACCCATATGGCGCAATTTATGATGGGGCAGTGTCTGGAGCATCTCGGTGATATGGAAGCGGCCCGCTGTGCCTATGTGCGGGCTGCGGCGTCCGACCCGATGGGAACGTCCACCCTGCAATTGCTGGATCGCGATGGGATCGACCGGGAGGGCGGGCTACTGCGCCGCTGGGTCGACCGGCGTACCACGCTTCTCCGCGAGGAACGGGAGGCCGTGGACGAGGTGCGTGAGTATCAGAAGTACGACGGGAAGATGGGGCCGGTCGCCGGCCGTCGGTAGTCTCGTGGATCTGGTGGATCTCGTGAACGCCCTTCCGGTTCTGGTTCCGATTCCGGTTGCTTTGCGTGGACAGCAGCGCGGGGAGGAGGCGCCGCACTTCGCCGTTCTCGCCACCGTGGTGGGGTCTGGTGCACTCGGAACGGTTGTCCTGTCGCATCACAGGTGCCCCTGGGGCTTGGCCCGCGCGCTGCTGGTTTGTCATGGAAAGGAGAACGCAGCACTGGGCGGTGCACCATGGCGGGGTGACAGCAACCCAAGCTGAACCGGCCGAGCACGAGGACCGGTGGAACCTGAATCCCTGGGGATGGAGCGTCGCTCGGATCACCGTCGATTTCCGTCTCACACTGGCTCTCGACGCAGGCTGGGAAGTGGTGCTCGAAGCACCGGCCCGGCTCTCGTCCGGGCCTGACCCCACCGGCTCCGGCGTGGTCTTGGTGCCGGAGACTCAGGACGTGGCCGCAGTCCTCCCCCTGTTCGGGGCCGGGATCGTCTCTGTTGTCGTCTTCAAGTCCGGCACACTCCGGATGGTGTTCGAGGACGGCACGGGTCTGATCTGTCCAGCCGATGCGGCGTTTGAAGCCTGGGAGATCACCGGGCCCGGAGGGTGGCGGTTCGTGTCCCTGCCGGCTGGTGGCCTCGGCGTATGGTCCGGCATCGTGGCCGATGAGGATCCGTGAGAGCTCCATTCTCGACGGTGGCGCTACGCTCCGATCCGGCGCAGCCACCTCCAGCGGATGAGGAGTCTCCCGGCTCTCCTTCCGCAGGTTGCTGTAGCAGTCCCTTGCTGTAGCAGTCCGTCATGACCACCGCGAGCGGGGCGTGGCGGCATGTCTGAAACCGGGTCTCCCGTTCTTCGCATTCGTATCCGTATAGGCTCGTGACCAGCCATTTCTCAGAGCGGGGACGACACCCCGGCGCACCGACGGTGAGTGAGGGGGACCGGTGACACGGGCCCCGTCAGCCCACGAGGGCAGCGAGGGCGGGGGAGGGTTACTTCGCCAGATGGGCGCCGTAGAACTCGGTCAGCCTCTCCACCGCCTGGGAGACATACGGCTCCTTGTCGTACAGATCGACATGGCTGGCACCCTCGATCCAGTGCAGTTCCTTGGGGCCCTCCACCTGCTGGAAGGCTTCCACCGCCATCCATGAGGTGACCGCGGCGCTGCCGACGACCAGCAGAACCGGACGCGGGCCGATCAGGCCGACCGCGTGGAAGGCGTCGAAACCGGCCATGTGGTCCACGCTGACCCAGGGCAGGAACTTGCCCGAGCGCGGGTGCTGGGCGCGCGGGGTGCAGTAGTACTCGAAGCCCTCCGCGCCATGCTCACCGCCCGCCGCACGAGCCTGCTCAATGGTGTCGGGGAACAGCTGGAACGTCTGCGCGTCGGCGCCCTCCGCCTCCGTCGTCCGGGCCGCCGCGGCGGCGTCCAGCATCCCCTGGAAGACGGCCGGGTCCTGAGCCCCGTCCGCGCCCAGCCGGAACTGCCGCGCGATGTCCACGCCGCTCACCGTGCCCACCGCCTTGATCCGGTGGTCGGCGGCCGTGGTGGCCAGGGTGTATCCACCGGAGGCGCAGATGCCCAGCGCGCCGATGCGGTCGGTGTCGACCTCGCCACGCGTGGTGAGGAAGGAGACCGCGGCCTTGAAGTCCTCGACGCGCTGGTTCGGGTTCTCCAGGCTGCGCGGCTCACCCTCGCTCTCCCCCTGGTAGGCCGCGTCGAAGGCCAGGGTCACATAGCCCTGCTCGGCCATCCGGCGTGCGTAGAGCCCGGCGGCCTGCTCCTTCACCCCGCTGCCGGGGTGCCCGACGACCAGCGCCGGACGGGGGCCGGGGACACCGTCGTCCGGGGCGTAGAGGTGTCCGGCCAGCTTCAGACCGGAGGAGAGAAAGGTGACGTCCGTACGCATCGGGTGCTCCTGTCGCATCAGGGTCGTGAAGAGTGGGTCCGCCCGCCGGGGCGGGGGGGGGAGGGGGATCCGGGGGGCTTTCGCTCCCGGCCACACATCCACCATGGCTTCCACCGGACGTGCGCCACCAGGGACGCCTTCGCCTAGGGACTCCAGTACCAGGCATCGGGCGCCAGGCATCAGGCGCCAGGCGCCAGGCGCGGTCGCGAGGCTATGCCGCCTCGGAAGTCTCCAGAGAAAGGGCCCCGGGCCCTTTGGTGAGAGTGTCGAGACCATTGACACTAAGTGACTTAGTCACTTAGGGACTAAGTCTGAACCCGCGTTACCCTCAGACGGCAAGACAACACCCAAGAAGAGCGCGGCACGGAACACGGCGGAACCCGGAGGACCCACCCAGTGACCGATGACGCATACGATGCCTCGGCGTTCCAGAAGTTTGATCGTGGCCGGGTCGCCGACCGGATCATGGTGGATCTCCGCCACCAGATCCTGAGCGGCGCCCTGCCCGACGGAACACGGCTGCCCGCCGAGCGTGATCTCGCCGCGCGCTACGGCGTCAGCAGCGCCACGGTCCGGGAGTCCGTCCGCGCCCTCGCGGCGATGGGCCTGATCAGCGTGCGTCACGGCAGCGGCTCGTTCGTGACCGCGTCGGCGGACCGGATGATCGCCGAGTCCATCGCCGCCGCGATCCAGCTGACGCACGTGGGCCCGGCGGAGGTGCTCGATCTGCTCGGGGTGCTGAACGCCCGTGCGGTCGAGAGTGGCGCCGAGCACGCCTCCGACCAGGAGATCGCCGCTCTGCGCGCCGCCGCGGAGAGGCTCGCGGTCGTGACGGAGGTGGGGGCGGCGGCCACCGATCTCAGCCGGTTCCTGAACCAGCTGTCCGACCTCTCGCGCAACCCCTTGCTGTCGACGCTGTGCCGGTTCTTCGCCGAAGTGCAGGTGGAACTCACCTTCGTCATCTCCGGTGGCCCGAACCTCGCCCACTGGCAGCGGAACACGGGCGCCCTGCACCCGCACCGTATGGCCATCGTCGAGGCACTGGAGGCCCGGGACGGCGCGCGGGCGGCAGCCATGGTCCGCGCGTACCACGCCCATGCCTACGAGGTCGTCGCCAGCACCGCCCATGACGCCGACGCCGATGCCGATGCCGACCGTCCCAACCCCGAGTTCTCCCAGCTCATCGCCTCCCTCATGAACACCCGGCTCACCACACCCAGTAGGTAGCCCCCCAGCACAGCACAGCACAGCGCAGCCCACCGGAACATGAGCACCGCCCAGCGTCTCCCCGCCCCGGTACTCAGGAGGAAAACCGCTCAGCAGGACCTGACACCCAACGAGGAGCCCCATGTCCCGCCCCCACATCACCGACGATTCCGTCCCCCCGAGCAGAGCGGGCGGCGGCGGAGGCGCACGCCCCGTCGCCATGGTCATCGCCCTGTGCGCCGCGGTGGCGCTGGTGGACGGGTTCGACACCCAGGCGATCTCCCTCGCCGCCCCCGCGATCGGCGCCGAATGGCAGGTCGACCCGCACTCCTTCGGCACCGTCTTCAGTGTCGGACTGCTCGGCGGGCTGGTCGGCGCGATGGCCGCCGGGGTGATCGGCGACCGGGTGGGCCGCCGCCCGCTGGTGCTGTTCGGCGTCCTGGAGTTCGCGCTCCTCACCCTGCTCACCCCGGCCCTCGCCACCTCGATGGAGTCCCTTGAGGTGCTGCGCTTCATCACCGGGATCGGCCTGGGCGCCGCGGTGCCCGGCATCGTCTCCCTCGCCTCGGAGTACGCGCCCGCCAGATCCAGGGCCACCGTCGTCGGACTGATGTGGTGCGGCTTCCCCATGGGCGCCGTGGTCGGCGGGCTGCTCGCCGCGTGGATGATCCCGGCCCTCGGCTGGCAGAGCCTGTTCTACGTGGGTGGCGTCGCGCCTCTGCTGGTGCTGGTCGTGGCCTTCGTCAAGCTCCCCGAGTCCGCCCGCTTCCTCCAGGTCCGCGGCGACACCGCCGGCGCGGCCGAGATCCTGGACCGGCTGGGCATCGAACCCGAGACCGCCGACGCCGAGACCGGGCACGACAGCGCCGCCAAGTCACCCGTGGTCGACCTGTTCCGCCAGGGCCGGGCGGCCGGCACGCTCCTGCTCTGGGCCGTCATGTTCTGCACCCTGCTGATGGCCTACTTCCTGGCCGTCTGGCTCCCCACCATCGCGGCCGGCGCCGGGATGAGCAACGCGCTGCTGGCCGTCTCCGCGCTCAACCTCGGCGGTGTCGTGGGCTGTCTGGTGATCAGCCGGATCTCCGACCGGCTCGCCCGGCCCGCCCGCCTGATCGGCGCGGCCTACGCCGTCGGCGCGGTCTTCATCGCCCTCATCGGCTGGGCCAACGGCTCCGGCGGACTCCTCCTGCTCGTCACCTTCGTCGCCGGTCTCGGCGCCATCGGCGCCCAGCTCTGCACGGTCTCCCTGTCCGCCATGTTCTACGAGACCCGGCTGCGCGCCACCGGCGTGGGCTGGTCCGCCGGCGCCGGCCGCCTCGGCGGCATCGTCGGCCCGATGCTCGGAGCCAAGCTCCTCGCCGACGGGGCGTCCCCGTCGACCATGTTCCTGGTGGCGGGAGGCGCCGCACTGCTCTGCGGGCTCGTGCTGTTCGCCTTCAGCCTGACCGGACGCCCCCGACGCCGCACCCCCGAGGCATCCGGCCCCGCCGAAGCCGAAGCCGCAACCGCGGCCGAAGCCGCCGCCCCTGCCAGCGCCAAGGCCCGACACATCCTGAGCAACCGGCGGACGACCTGACGAGCATCGCCCCCTTCGACGCCGAGTAACTCCCTGGAGGCGGGCAAGGTCGGGTCGGCCACGTCCCCGAAGGACTCCCCACCGCAACCCGCCCCGCCCCGCCCCCACCGCACCACGACGAACTCCGACCCCCTTCAGGGCCTTACCAGCACATGGAGGCGTTTGGAGACGCTCACCCAAGCCCATCGGCGCCGACCCGCACGGCGGACTCGTCGACGAGCGCGGCGGTGACAGGCTGGGGTGTCCCGGTCAGATCCAGGACGGGACTGGCCTCCTTGTACCAGGACTCGATGACGGCGTTGCCCCAGAAGTCGCGGCGGCGGTCGTCATGGACGTTCCAGCGGTAGGTCTCGTGGTCGGGGTCGCCGGTGTAGTAGTCGGAGGTGTAGATCTCCACGCGGTGGCCGTCGGGGTCGCGGAGGTAGAGGTAGAAGGCGTTGGAGACACCGTGGCGGCCGGGGCCGCGTTCGATGTGGTGCTCCTTGTGCAGGGCGCCGAAGAGGTCGGCGCAGCGGAGCACCTGGTGGGATTCGTGGGTGGCGACGCCGAGGTGGTGCAGTCGGGGGCCGGCGCCGCCGGTGAAGGCGACGTCGTGGACGGTCTGCTTGCGGTACATCCAGGCCGCGTACAGCTCGTGTTCGTCGCCCTCGATGGTCTCCGAGCAGCCGAAGCCGAGGGAGCGGTAGTGGGTGTAGGCGGCGGGGATGTCGGGGGTGCAGATGTTGAAGTGGTCGAGGCGGGCGATGTGGGCGCCGCGGTGGAGGTCGTAGCGCTGGATGAGGCGCTCGCCGCGCTCGATGTGGTGGAAGAACTCGACCGGGAAGCCGAGGGGGTCGATGACGCGTACGGCGTCCCCGATGCCGTGGGTGCCCTCGCCGGGACCGAGGCGTTTGACGGGGCGGCCGAGGGTGGTGAAGAACCGCTCGGCGCGGTCGACGTCGTCGGGGGTGCGTACGCGGTAGGCGAGGTGGTCGAGGGCGGCGACGGGGCCCTGGCGCAGGACGAGGGAGTGGTGGGTGAGTTCGTCGGTGCCCCGGAGATGGATGGCGCCGGGTTCCTCGTGCTGGATGTGGAAGCCGAGCATGTCCACCCAGAACCAGCGGGCCCTGGGCAGGTCGGTGACGGCGAGTTGGGCGTAGGCGGAGCGGACCACATCGGGGGCGGGCACGGGTGTCATCGGGTGGCTCCGAAGCGCGGGGTGTGGACCGCACCGAGGGCGATGTGCACGATCTTGGACTCGGTGTAGAAGTCGATGCTGTGGGCGCCGCCCTCGCGGCCGACGCCGGATGCCTTGACTCCGCCGAAAGGGGTGCGCAGGTCGCGGATGTTGTGGGAGTTGACCCAGAGCATGCCGGAGTCGATGGCGTGGGCGATGCGGTGCCCCCGGGTCAGATCGCCGGTCCACACATAGGCGGCGAGCCCGTACTGGGTGGCGTTGGCCAGCTCCACGGCCTCGGCCTCGGTGTCGAAGGGGGCGAGGGCTACGACGGGGCCGAAGATCTCCTCCTGGAAGATCCGGGCGTCGCGGGGGACGTCGGCGAAGACGGTGGGCTGGAGGTAGTTGCCGTCGGGGAGGTGGTCGGGGCGGGATCCGCCGGCCAGCAGCCGTCCCTCCTTCCGGCCGATGTCGACGTAGGTGAGGACACGTTCGTAGTGCTCGGGGTGGACGAGGGCGCCGACTTCGGTGGCGGGATCGGAGGGCGGCCCGACGCGGACGGCGGCGGCGCGTTCGGCGAGGCGCCGGGCGAAGTCGTCGTAGACCGGGCGTTCGACGAGGACCCGGGAACCGGCGGTGCAGCGTTCGCCGTTGAGGGAGAAGACACCGAAGAGCACTGAGTCGAGGGCGGCGTCGAGATCGGCGTCCGCGAACACCACCACCGGGGACTTTCCGCCGAGTTCCATGGAGGTGGTCTTGAGGTGTTCGGCGCTGGAGCGGATGATGTGGCGGCCGGTGTCGGTGGAGCCGGTGAAGGAGATGAGCGGGACGCGGGGGTGGTCGACCAGGGCCTGACCGGCCTCTTCGCCGATGCCGTGGACGATGTTGACGACTCCGGCCGGGACGCCCGCCTCGGTGAGGATGCCGGGCCAGAGGGACGCGGACAGGGGGGTCCATTCGGCGGGCTTGAGGACGAGGGTGCAGCCCGCCGCGAGCGCCGGGGCCAGCTTCCAGCTCTCCAGCATGAACGGGGTGTTCCAGGGCGTGATCAGCCCGGCGACGCCGACGGGGGAGCGGACCACATAGCTGATCTGCTCCTCCCCCTGCCGGAAGGCTTCCTCCCCGAGGGCGACGATGACATCGGCGAAGTAGCGGAAGTTCTCCGCCGCCCGCCGGGCCTGGCCCCGCGCCTGGGTGATCGGCAACCCCGAGTCGAACGACTCGAACTCCGCCAGCCGGTCATGGCGGGCCTCGATGGCATCGGCGACGCGGTGCAGGAGGGTGGCGCGCTGTCGGCTGGGCAGCTTCGCCCAGGCCGGGAAGGCCGCTCGGGCGGCAGTCACCGCCCGTTCCACATCGGCGCCGCCACCGGCCGCGGCACGGGTGTAGCCGGTGTTGGTGGCCGGGTCGGTCACCTCGAAGGTGCGCCCGTCGGCGGAGTCGAGCAGGGCGCCGCCGATCCAGTGCCGGATGGCGTCGGGAAGATCAGTGGGTCGCATGGCGGAGTGGGGAAGATCAGTGGGTCGCATGGCGGAGTGGGGAAGATCAGTGGGTCGCATGGCAAAGGGGCCTTTCATACATCGGCTCCACGACGGGGGAGCGGGGCGGTCACGGAACCGGCGCGAGCTGGGGCGTGAGGTCCCCGCCCTCGGCCAGCAGGGCGCGGATCCGGGCGAGCCCGGCCTCGGTGGGGCCGGTCAGCGGGGGCCGTACCCGGGGGGACGCGATCCGGCCCTGCTGGTGCAGGACCCACTTCACGGGCGCCGGGTTGGTCTCCACGAACAGCAGATCCACCAGCGGATGCAGCCGGTAGTGCAGATCCCGGGCGGTCTCGAAGTCACCCGCCTCCCACGCCTCGTACATCCGGGCCACCGCCGCCGGGGCGATGTTGGCGACCGCGCTGACGAACCCGGCACCGCCCAGCGCGAGCAGCGGCAGGCACAGCAGCTCGATGCCCGACCACACCAGCAGCTCCCGCCCGCACAGATGCAGCACCCGGGAGAAGTGCTCGAAGTCCTTGGTGGTCTCCTTCACCCCGACGAAGTTGTCGAAGTCGGTGAACAGCCGCCGCACCGTCTCCGGCGCGATGTCGACGGCGGTCCGCGAGGGCACGTTGTAGGCGACGACCGGCAGATCGGGGAACTCGCGGGCCACGGTCGCGTACCACTCGTACAGCGCCTCCTGGGTGGGGCGCGCGTAGTAGGGGGTGATGACCAGCGCGGCGTCCGCGCCCAGGTCGCGGGCGGCGGCCGTCATCTCCAGGGTCTCGTCCAGCTTGTGCGAGCCCGTGCCCGGCAGGAACGGCACCCGGTCGGCCACCTCCTCCGCCACCGTCCGCATCGCCGCGATCCGCTCGGCCGTGCTCTGGGCGCTCGGCTCACCCGTCGACCCGCCCAGCGAGATCCCGTGCGACCCCGACTCCAGCTGGAACCGGACCAGCGCCCGCAGACTGTCGTGATCGACCGCCCCTTCATCGTCGAACGGTGTCACCAGCGGGGCGATCGACCCGCGCACCGACGCCGGATCACTGCGGAACTTCATCTTTCACTCCTCCTGACTCAGGGGTCGCGCCGGTGTCCTGCCGGGCGCACCACTGCTCGTACGCCGGGCGCCAGGCCGGGCCCAGCGGGTAGAGGCCGTCGATGCTCTGCCCGGCCCGCACCTGCTCGGTGACGAACTGCTCCTGCCGCTCCTGCTCCCGGCTGTCGGCGATCAGCCGCTCCGCCAGTTCGGGCGGCACCACGATCACTCCGTCGCCGTCGCCCACGATCAGGTCGCCCGGCTGGACCAGGGCGCCGCCGCAGGCGATGGGCCCGCCCGTGTCCCAGGGCACATGGCGCCGCCCCAGCACCGAGGGATGGTCGCCCCCGCGGTACACCGGCAGATCGAGTTCACTGATCAGCGCGCTGTCCCGGACAGCACCGTCGGTGACGACACCGGCGGCGCCCCGCCGCAGGGCCCGCAGCGCGAGGATGTCGCCGAGGGTGCCGGCGGTGGTGTCCCGGCGGGCGTCCATCACCAGCACATGACCGGGACGCAGCTCCTCGATCGCCCGCTTCTGCGCGTTCATCCCGCCGCCGAACCGCTGGAACAGATCCTCACGCAGGGGCAGATAGCGCAAGGTGTGGGCCACTCCCACCATCGTGCGCTCCGGGTGGGTGGGGCGGACCCCGTCGATCGACATGTGCGGCAGCCCGTGCCGGGCCCGCAACTGGGCACTGAGCGTGGCCACCGACACCGATCGCAGCCCGTCCTCGATCCGCTGGTCGAGCAACGGCGGCGGGGTGTACGCCGCACCCCACGCCGCCTCCCGCTCCCCGGGTGTCACCTGCGGCATCGCCCCGTACGGTGCCAGTTCCTCGCCCCGCACCACGGTGTTGGTCAGCCGACCGCTGGACAGGGTGCCGTCGCCCACCTCGACCTCGACGGTGTCCCCGGGCACCACCACCGACGCCCCCGCCGGGGTGCCGGTGAGGATGACATCACCCTCCTCCAGCGTGACCAGCCGCGACAGATCCGCCACCAGCCGCCCGAAGGGGAACAGCAGACCGTCCGTGGTGTCGTCCTGCACGAGCTGCCCGTTGACCCAGGTCCGCAGCCGCAGCCCCGCCGGGTCCACCGCCCGCGCGTCCAGCAGCCGGGGTCCGAGCGGGGTGAAACCGTCGGCGCCCTTGGAGCGCAGATTCGACCCCCGGTCCGCGTACCGCAGGTCGTACACCCCGGCATCATTGGCCGCGGTGACATACCTGACGTGCCGCCACCCGTCCTCCGGGGCCACCCGCCGCGCCCGGACACCGATCACGAGCGCGATCTCGCCCTCGAACGCCATGAGTTCACAGCCGTCGGGCCGCACCAGCGGCTCCCCGGAACCCGCCAGCGACGAGGGCGGCTTCAGAAAGTAAGACGGCTGCGCAGGAACCCGGCCCCGCTCCGCCACCCGGCTCGGATAGTTGAGATGCAGGGCGATGATCTTCGACGGGGCGGTCGTACCGAGCGGGTGCGTCATCGCCCGCGTGCCCCGGCTGCCCCGGCCGCCCCGCCGGGCTCCGCCTGGCGGCTCTCGGGTTCCGCCCCGCTGCCCTCGGGCTCCGCCCCGGTGCCCTGAGTTGCCGTCCCGCAGCCCTCAGGCTCTGCCCCGCCGCTTTCAGGCTCTGCCCCGCCGGGTTCGGTCCCCCCGCCAGCCTCCGCCTCCCCATGCCGCATGCGCTCGCGCAGTGACAGCAGACCGTCCACGGCGTCCATCCCCGGGCTCAGCACACCCGTACGGCGGGCCAGTTCGCGGACCGCGCCCAGGATGGCGTCCGTCTCCAGCCGCCGTCCGCGGTCGGAGTCCTGGAGCATCGAGGTACGGAAGGCACCCAGCCGACGGGCCACATCGAGGCGTTCCTCCGCCGTCATGGCGGTCGGGATCCCCAGCCGCGACCCCACCTCGGCGGCCTCCGTGAAGATCGTGGCGCACAGGTTCCGTACGGCCGGGGTGTCCAGGATGTCGATCACCGTGGCCCCGGTCAGCGCGCTCACCGGATTGAGGTTGACATTGCCGAGCAGCTTCTCCCAGAGCGCGGTACGGATGTCCATGCTCAGCTCCGCCCGCACCGGACCGTGCGAGAGCGCCTTGGCGTACCTCTCGGCCCGCTCGCTGGTGCCGCCCAGCGGTTCACCGAGGATCAGCAGATCGCCGCCGGTGTGGGTGACCTCGCCGGGCGCCGGGACGGAACTGCTGAAGTGCGCCACACCGGCCAGGACCCGCGACGGCGGCAGCAGCGCCAGCAACTCGCCCCGCGGGTCTACCGACCGGATCACCTGGTCCCCGGGGGCGTCCTCGACGGTCGCCAGCAGCCACCAGGGCACCCCGTTGGCGACGACCAGCAGATCGGTGCCCGCCGTGATCCAGGGGAGGACGGAGGCGACGGCACCGGTCAGGTCCTGCGACTTCACGCAGAGAACCACCAGGTCCGGGACGTCCAGCAGGGCGGGGTCGGCGGCGGCGGGCAGCCGGTGCCGCTCCTCCCGCCCCCCGCTGCGCAGCAGCAGACCGTGCGCCACGATCGCGTCGAGCTGGGCGCCCGGGGAACCCAGCAGCGACACCTGGGCGCCGGACGGGAGGAAGGAGGCGGCCAGGGTCGCGCCGACGGCTCCCGGCCCCACAATCGTGATCTTCACGGTCATCCCTCAGCTCTGGTAGGACGGGTCGATACGGTCGATCTTGCGGCGCAGCGCCTCGAACAGCGTCCGGCCCGCGCCGGTGCGGTCGCCCAGCTGGAACGACTCCTGGGTGGACTGCACCGCGGCGGCCTGACTCACCTTGGCCAGCGGCTGCCCGGCGGACGCCGCCGCCAGCTGGATCTCGCAGGCGCGCTGGAGCGTCCACAGCGCGGAGAACGCGGCCGGCAGGGTGGGGCCGAGCGCCAGCAGCCCGTGGTTGCGCAGGATCAGCAGATTGCGCGGGCCCAGATCGGCGACCAGCCGCTCCCGCTCACGGGGGTTGACGGTGATGCCCTCGAAGTCGTGGTAGGCGACCATGTCGTGGAGCTGGGCCGAGTAGAAGTTGTCCGGGTCGAGACCGGCGGCGAGACAGGCCACGCCGGTGCCCGCGGTGGTGTGGGTGTGCATGACGCAGTGGGCGTCGGGGCGGCTCGCGTGCAGGGCGGTGTGGATCAGCAGCCCGGCCTCGTTCACCGGCCAGGGTGAGTCGGACAGGATCCGGCCCTCGTAGTCGATCTTCACCAGGTTCGACGCCGTGACCTCGTGGTACATCAGGCCGAACGGGTTGATGAGCAGGCTTCCCTCCTCGCCGGGAACCCGCAGTGTGATGTGGTTGAAGATCATTTCGACCCAGCCCAGATGATCGAAGACCCGGTAGCAGGCGGCCAGTTCCAGCCGGGCCCGCCACTCGGCGTCACTCATGGACGAGGGGGCCTGAGGCGCGGGCGGAGGGGTCGCGAGGGTCACCGTGGCTCCTTGGGGTCGGGGCGGACGCCGTGGGGTCGGGGAGGGCGGCGGGGAGGGAGCGGGGGAGGGAGCGGGGGAGGGGCGGGCGCGGCGGTGGTGAGCCGCGTCCGAAGGGATCGGAACGGGGCCGGATGAGGTCGGATGGGGTCGGATGGGGAGGGCGGTGCACCACGAGCATCCGTCGCCCACACCGGCGGGGGCAATGGCGAAACGTACACTTGAGGTCGACTGGTGATGTCGGAACCGACATCATGGCCTGTCCTGGCCTGTCCTGGCCTGTCCTGGCCCGGATCGGCCGGTCGCGGCCCGTTCCGGCCGATCCGGCAACGAGGGAGGACTCATGCCGCCGCTGTCGCTGCGACGCCTGAGGGAGGCGCTGCCGCCGGGCACCTTGACCCTGGTGTCCGAGGGCGCGCCCGGGGCCGTCACCGGGGCTGCGACCGGGATCGTCACCGAGCCTGCCACCGCGACCGTCACCGCGACCGTCACCGGGGTCGTCACCGAGCCCGCCACCGAGACCGTCACCGGGGCCGCCACCGGGATCGCCACCGAGCCCGCCACCGGAATCGTCACCGGCGTCGACCTGCTGGACTGCCCCGACGCGGCCCGCGATCTCCCGCCGGGGCTGCTGCTGCTCGCCGTGGGCCTCGACCCCGCCGCCACGACGGCCGTCGAGGAAGCCCTGCGGACCGCCGCCCGCTGCTCGGCGGCGCTCGCCGTCAAGACCGCGCTGCCCGTCGCCCCCGCCCTGCTGGACCGGGCCCGCCGCGAGGGGGTGGCGGTCGTCGCGGTGGACCCGGCGGTGCCGTGGAGCCGGATCCAGCACCTGGTCGGCACCCTGCTGACCCGGCTGCCCGCCCCGCCGGGGCCGGGCGGGGAACGCCCGGGTGGGGGAGATCTGTTCGCCCTGTCCGACGCTCTCGCCGCGATCGTCGGCGGTGCCGTCGCAATCATGGACGTCCACCAGGTCGTCGTGGCCTATTCCACCCTGCCGGGACAGCCCATCGACGACACCCGCCGCCGGGGCATCCTGAACCGGCAGGTCCCCGAGGACGCCCTCGCCGACCACCTGGACCGCGAACTGTGGCGGACCGACTCCGTGGTACGCCACCACCGGCCCGGCGATCTGCCGAGGATGGCCGTGGCGATCCGGGCCGGTACGGATGTCCTCGGATCCCTCTGGGTGGCCTTCCCGCCGGACGGCCCGCCCGGCGATGTCGAAGCCGCCCTCCGTGAGGCCGCCGGGGTGGCCGCCCTGCACATGCTCGCGCTGCGCCGCCAGATCGACGCCGACCAGGACAGCCGCAACGAGGCCCTGCGCGCGGCTCTGGACACCCCCCGCTCCGACGAGCCGGTCGGCACCGGGGCGGAGCGGCTGCCGCCCGGAGTGCTGATCGGCCTGGCCGAAGTACCCCCCGCCCAGGGAGCCGCCCCCTCCCCGGACCGGGCCGGGGGCGAGGACGCCCGCCGCCGCGCCGATCTGCTGCGCCTGCTCGACCTGGTCGCCCTGGACGGACGCGCCCTGGGGTACGAGACCGCCGCGGCGGTCATCGGGGGCCGCCTGTACGCCCTGCTGCCGTCTGCCCCCGCTACCGCCGTGCCCATGGCCCATCTGCTGGACCACCTCCACCGACGGGCCCACCGGGCGACCCGGCGCCGCTATGCCCTGGTCCACACCGCCGTCTCCCCGCAATCACTGCGCACCTCCCGCCACGACATCGACGCCGCGCTGGACCATCTCTACGACACCGGCGCCGGACCGGGCCTCCACCCCCTCGATGACCTCCGCGCCGACCTGGTCCTGCGCAGACTGCTGCGGGTCGTCGGCGAACGGGCGGACTTGCGCACCGGCCTCGCCGAGCGCATCGCGGCCCACGACGCCGAACACGGCACCGAGTTCCTGGCCACGGTGGCCGCCTATCTCGACCACTTCGGCGAGGTCGCCCCCGCCGGCGCGGCCCTGCACATCCACCAGAACACCCTCCGCCAGCGCCTGCGCAAGGCCGAGCGGCTCTTCGGCCTGACCCTGGACGACCCCACCCGCCGCCTCCTCCTGGCCGTGGAGGTGGCGGCGGCGCTGCGCGGCACGCCGGGTGCCCCGAGCGCGGACGGCCCAGTCAACTGACCGGCAGACTGCCCGACTCACCGACTCACCGACTCACTGACTCACCGACTGACGGGCGACGCTGCGAGGAGTCTGAGTGCGATAGGAGTGGCCAAGCTCCGGCCCGAGTCCGAAGTAGTGGCGGAAGTTGTAGATGAGAGGACTCCAGGCCGCGGGGTCGATGTGATCGGTGCCCGGCACGACGATGCGGGCATCGGCGTGCACCTTGCACACCACCGCCTCGACGATGACGAACTCCCCGGAGACATCCGGCTGCACCCGCTCGGCGCGCGCCTCCAGCTGGATCGGACATCCGGCGACACGAGGCGGCCGGACCGACTGCGACGGCTCGGCGGTGACCCCGGCCGCCCCGAACTTGTCCGGCTCGAACCGGCACCCCGCGGGCTTGCCGACGGGCACCGGATGCCGCCCGGTCAGAGGCGCCAGCCGCTCCACGACCGGCCATTGGGCGGGCGACGGCAGACTGATGACCAACTCGGGCCGGCTCTGGAGATTGCACGCGGTCTGCCCCTCACGGCCGAGCCCCAGCACCACGGTCCGCCCGAGGGCCCAGGCGGACGATATCGGGGCGAGGTTGAACGAACCGTCCTGATTCTCCGTGGACAGGAGCACCACGGGCGTCCCGAAGTACAGGATGCTGGGCTCGATCTCCAGATGGGAGGCGCCGGGGTGGGTGGGGAGGGTGCCGGGAGGTGCGGTGTTCATGGGAGGCAGGTTAGGGGCGGGACGCTTCGGCCGGGGGCGAAGTGTCGTGGGGGAGGCAGGGAGGGGCGGGCGGACATGCGATGGGGGCGCGGAAAGCAACTCCCTCCTGCTCCGGAGGGCCACCGAGGGCGCTACTCAATTCTCCGACCCACGCCGGACAAGTCGTAGCCGTCTCGATCCCGACTCACCAGCCGACATGGGTGTCCTAAGGTACTTCGCATGCGCTCATTCGATCTTGATAACGCAGACGTCCCCGACCCGGCCGACCGGCAGGCATGGCTCGCTCAAGCCGATGCGCTGACTGCGGCAGGTGATCCGAGAGGTGCGGCGATCCGGCTGGAGCACCTCTGTGAGAGTGGGGAGGGGGGCGGGGATCCGGCGGAACTGGCTTCCGCCTATGAGCAGGTGGAGCGGGAGTTCGGGCTCGACGGTCTGCGCGCCGACGGGTCCTGGCAGTTCAGCTGGTCCCGTGGTCTGATCGACAGCGCTTCGTTTCGGCTGGTCAAGGAGACCCAACCGCAGCGGCAGGCACTGGTGGAACACCTTCTCGCGGAGTCGGTCCCACAGGGCACCTATGATCCGGCGGATCCCGAGCAGTGGGAGGGCGTGCTGATCGACGCGCTGTTGTCCCACCCTGCCGCCCGCCTGCTGAACCGGCTCGAACTGCACCTCACCGACTACCACCACTCCGCCGAGCGCGCCGCGGTCGCGCTGTCGCGTCGCCAGTGGCCCCGGCTCCACACCCTCTACTTCGGCCATGACTTCGAGACGCTCTTCGAGTGGCACGAGACCTCGACGGGGAACCATGTCCAACCGGAACGCTATCTCCACGCAGCGGTCGTTCCCCAGACGGCGGAGAGCGCACTGTGGAGGTCACTGCCCGCACTGCGCACCCTGGAACTCGAAGGCGCCTTCCTCTTCGAAGACGTGGAACACGATGCCCTGACCCATCTGCGGACCCGGGGTGCGGTCCTCTCGGACGGATCCTTGTTCGCGTACTCGACACCGGCTCTCGTCTCGCTGGAAGTGGAGATCGAGTACGACGTCCATGGTGTCGTGGCCTCGAACGCCGTGCTGGGCGACCTTCAGCCGTCCAGGTATCCCAGGCTGAGAACGCTGGACCTGAGTGAGGCGCACTTCGACCCCGACGAGGCCGGCGACTTCGTCCTCCTCGCACGGCACCCCATACTTCCGCAGCTCACCCACCTCGGCATCAGGGACCTGGTGATCACGGAAGCGGAGACAGACGGAGACGCGGAGGACGGCGAGGGCGATCCGTTGGCCGTACTGGCTGAACTGGCCCCGCGATTCGCCCACCTCGAACTGGAGGTGGCGGGCGACATCGAGGTCGAGGGAGCCGAGGACGAGGACGTCGATCGGATCCTCTCCGGTCTCGGGCTGGGCGCACTCGCGGATGCCGGTGAGGTGGAGGGGTGAGGGGTCGGCCAGCCGGTTGCCCGGTCCGGTTCGCCTACGTCGTCCTCTCCAGGTTCAGCAGCGTCGTCTTGGCGTCCAGGCCGCCGATGTAGCCGCCCAGGGTGCCGTCGGCGCGCAGGACGCGGTGGCAGGGGATGACCACGGGCAGGGGGTTGGTGGCGCAGGCGGTGCCGACCGCGCGGACGGCCTTCGGGCTGCCGGCGAGTTCGGCGACCTGCCGGTAGCTGCGCGTCTGCCCGTAGCCAATCTCCGGCAGGTGCTGCTGGACGGTCCGGCGGAAGCCGCGGGAGAGCGCCAGGTCGAGGGGGAGATCGAATCGCTGGCGCAGTCCGGCGAAGTACTCGTCCAGTTCCCGGGCCGCGGCGTCCAGACGGCGCGGGGCGCGCAGGACGCGTGGACCGAGCTTGTGGCCGAGGTCGTCCAGCACCCGGTCATGGTCCTCGCCGGCGTAGGCCACCCGGACCAGGCCCCGCGCCGTGGCGGCCAGCAGCAGACGCCCGACGGGGGAGTCGACGACCGTGTAGGCGATGTCGACCAGACCGGCCTGCTCGGCCTCCTGCTCCAGGCGCTGGTGCAGACGGGCCAGGATCGCGGCGTCCTCCGGCGTCGACAGCAGGGCGATGATGGCGTCAGTGGGCGGGGTGCCGCTGCTCATGGTGTCCCTCCTTCGTTTTCTTCAGCTACTTTGGCTGCCTCGGTTACTTCGGCTTCTCTGTGCGGGTAGTGCTTCCTGAGGTTTCTGATGCCGTCGGCGGCAGCCCTGCGGGCCGCGTCGGCGGTTCCACCGAGGATCTGCGCGATCTCCGCGTAGGGGAGACCGGCGACGTAGTGGTAGGCGACAGTCTGACGCTGCTTGGCCGGCAGTTCGCGTACCGCCGCCCACAGGTCCAGGTGGGCGGGCTCGGGCAGGCCCGGGGCGGTTGGTACCCCGGGTACCTCGTCCACCGGCATCGGCCTTCGCCGCGCCGCCCGCAGTACGTCGATCGCCTTGCGGTGCGCGATCGTCACCAGCCATGCCTCCACATTGGCCGTCTCGGGCAGATCGGGGTAGGCCCGCATCGCGGACAGGAAGGTCTCCGACCAGGCGTCGTCCGCGTCCTGGGAACCCAGGACAACTCGGCACACCCGGAGCACAGTTGGCCCGTGCTCGGCCACGACCTTCTCGAACGGCTGCTTCATGTCCATCTTTCAGGTGGCGGTATGTGCTTCGGAGCAAGGCAGGCGGGGTACGGCGACGGCCCCGACCGTCGCTCTCCCTTCCTCACCCTGTAGACGTGCGGCAGCGGGGTTGTGTGAGGTGAGGCGGGAAGGCCGGGTGGCTCACCTCACCTCACGTCACCCACCTCACGTTCTCGGTGCGGCCGTCGTCTACCTGGTGAGGGCATCGCAGCGGGCTCGCGATCAGGCGGTGAGCAGGGTTGCCCCGCCGCCGCGCAGATCCGCCACTCACCCTCACCCTCACCCGGCGCCGACCGGCTCCGGATCGGTGTCACCCCTTCAGAGAGGACACGCATATGTCGACCGAGGAGAACAAGGCGATCGTCGGGCGCTGGTTCACCGAGTTCTGGGGCAACCCCTGGAACCCGGGCGTCATCGATGAGCTGGCCCACCCCGACATCCGCTTCGAGTACTCGCTGCACCGGCCGATGCGCGGACGCGACCAGGTACGAGCGTTCGCCAGCAACTTCCGTACCGCGTTCCCCGACCTCAACTTCTGGGGTACGGCCGATCTGATCGCCGAGGGTGACTATGTCGTCGGGCAGTGGGAGGGCGGGGGCAGGCACACCGGCGCGATCGTCTTCGACGACCTGCCGATCGGCTCCGTTCCGCCCGCCTCCGGCAAGACCCTGCGCTTCACCGGCACGACCGTCCTCAAGGTGCAGAACGGCCTCATCGTCGAGGAACTCGGCATCGATGACGGCGTCAAGGTGCTTCAGCAGTTGGGCATCATCCCCACCGCGTGATCTGTTGGCATGACGAGAGGGGCCGGGTCCGACCTGGCCCCTCTTCTTGCGGGTGGGCGCGGGCGCCGGTGTCATCCGGCGAGGCCGGTCACGCGCAGCGTGATGTTGAGACGGCCCTCGGTCAGTCCGATGGACGGATCGCCGGTGCCGGGGTAGACCTTGGGCACGCCGTGATGGGCGAGGCGGGACGGGCCGCCGAAGACCAGCAGATCGCCGGAGGCGAGTTCGACATCGGTCCAGGGCCGGTTGCGGTTGACGGTGTTGCCGAGACGGAACAGACAGGTGTCACCGAGACTGAGGGACACCACCGGGGCATCGGACCTCTCGTCCTTGTCCTGGTGCATACCGAGCCTGGCGTCGGCGCGGTAGTAGTTGATCAGCGCGGCGTCGGGGGTGTAGCCGGCGGCACCGTCCGGGTCCTGGTAGGCATCGGCGTACGCGCGGCGCCCCAGGGCCGTCAGCCAGTCGGGGAAGGCGGCGACGTGGGCGCCGTTCACATCGTCGGCCGTGCGGCTGTAGCGGTACGGCTGCCAGTGCCAGCCGAGACACACCGTCTGCACGGACATGACTCCGCCGCGCGGCAGCTGGGTGTGACGGATCGGCACCGGGCCGCGGGCCCAGGCGCGGCAGGCGCTGACGAGGTCCGCCTGTCGGTCCGGGGTGAGCCAGCCGGGCAGATGGACGGCGCCCGGGGCGATCTCGCGGCGCCCGCGCGGCGTTCCCACGCCGAACAGGGCGGGCGTCTCGCTCATGCCGGGCCGTCCGGGGGCGGGGCGTCCGGGGCCGAGCCGTCTGGGGGCGGGGCGTCCGGGGCCGGAGCGAGCCGGGTGGTGAGCCGGGTGGTGAGCCAGCCGCGTTCGATCCGCCAGCGGCTGCCGTCGCCGGTCACACCGCGCAGCCCGTCCAGGGTCCCCTGCCCGTCCAGCGTCCCCTGCCCGGCGAGGGCGACGACGCGGGAATCGGCGAGGGAGGCGAAACCGAAGGTACGCCTCGCCTCCCAGCCGGTGCTGTGGCACAACCGGCGCGCGAGTTGGGCCCAGCCGAGCGGGGCCGCCGCGATCACCCAGGCATCGGGGTCCGGGTCGGTGAGCCGGCGGGCGGGGCGCAGCCACGAGGCGGCCTGCTCGGGCCAGTCGACGACGCCGAGCACGGACTTCCCGGCGATCTCGCCCCATGCGTCGGCGAACGCCTCTGCCGCCGCGCGGGACGCGGTGTCGCGACTGTGGCCGATGGTGACGGCGTCGATGCGGGGGGATTGGCCGCGCTCGGTCATCATGCCGAGCAGGGCGGCGAGTTCGCGTCCGGTGTGCGGCGCCGGGGGCGGTGGCGGGGGGCCGTAGGCGCTGCGGTCCCCCGGAGGGATCAGCGGCGAACGCCGGATGGAACGCGAGGTGGAGCGCTCGGTGTTCATGGCTGCGATGTCTCCTGCGATGTTTCCTGCGATGTCTTCCGCTGTGTCTCCGGCTGGTCTCCCGCTGGGTCTCTAGGTGTGTCACTGGCTGTGTCTCCTGTTGGGTGGGCTTTCCACTGCTGGTACTTGTCGGGCAGGCACACCGCGCAGGGCCGGTAACCGGCCGCTATCGCGGTGGCCTCGTCGGCGAAGAACACGCGGTGGCGGATGTAACCGCCGGCGGCGATGGCACGGAGGGCCGCGGGGCAGTCCAGGCGCCCGTACAGCCGCCCGCGCCGGTGACCGCCGAGATCGCCGGGGGTGGTGCTGGCGAAGGGGCGGCCGTCGGCGCCGGTGAGTGTGTAGGTGCGCGGCTGCGGCGTGGTCCTCGGCGCCGGTGTGTCCGTCGGCATGGGGCCCGGCTCCGCTCAGGTGACAGGTGACAGGTGACAGGGGAGAGGGGAGAGGTGGTGGGTGGTGGGTGGGAGGTGGGAGGTGCCAGGTGCCGCCCAGCCCGTCTGGGGGATTGACGTGGCATGGGCGGCGGTCCGTGGTCAGCCGAGCATCGGCTGTAGTGCGCCCTCGTGGACGAGGAGTTGCTGCTTGCGCTCGACACCGCCTGCGTAACCCCGCAGGGTGCCGTCCGCGCCGATGACGCGGTGGCAGGGCCGGACGATCAGCAAGGGGTTGGCGCCGATCGCGGCGCCGAGGGCCTGCACACGGTCACGCGGCAGGCCGAGCCGGCGGGCCAGTGCGCCGTAGCTGGTCACCTCCCCGTAGGGCAGTGCGTCCAGGGACTGCCACACCAGGCGCTGGAACTCGGTTCCGCTGTCGGCCAGTTCGAGCCGGAACTCGGTGAGTGTGCCCGCGAAGTACGACTCGATCTGCCGGACCGGCTCCGCGAAGGCCGCCGGGTCGTGCCGCCAGCTCCGCTGGACGACCGGGGCGTTCCGCTGGCCCGGCATCGACATGGAGGACAGCGTCACGGCTCCGCCGGGCGTCGCGGGCTCCTCGCCGGTGAGCAGGAGGTCACCCAGTGGGCTCTGCATGGTCATGTGGACGGTCATCTCGTCACGTCTCCTCTCCTCTGAGCCAGGATCCGAGTCTCGTCATCCGAGTCTCGCCATCCGAGATTCGTCGCCCGATTCT
Source organism: Streptomyces sp. NPDC004610 (assembly GCF_040609715.1). Lineage (NCBI taxonomy): Bacteria > Bacillati > Actinomycetota > Actinomycetes > Kitasatosporales > Streptomycetaceae > Streptomyces > Streptomyces sp. NPDC004610. The sequence continues at coordinate 157,512 of NZ_JBEXLA010000005.1, forward strand.
CGTCGCCCGATCTCGTCACCCGGATCTCCGGACAAGACCCATCCTGATCCTTCCAGGCCAGCGTTGCTGGCGGGATTCGGACACCGCGGCTCCGGCACCCCGGACCCACCACACCACGTGCGCTTCAGCGGGCGTTGTGGAAGATGAGACCCAGGGTGGTGCGGCTACCCGACTCCACCGTGCCGGTGCCGTGCCGCATCGCGTGGCGGCGAAAGCCGTTCGTACCGCGGACGGGCCGGTGCCGGACGGGGAAGATCATGCCCTGGCCGAGTCCGGGTCGGACGACCAGCGCACGGGACTGGGAACGGGGCCGCTGCTCCACGAAGACGTTCTCGCCGCCGGTGAAGTCCTCGCCGGGCTGATTGAGCATGACGGCGATCTGGAGCGGGAAGACGATGTCCCCGTAGATGTCCTGGTGCAGGCAGGCGTAGTCGCCGGGACCGTACCGGAGGATGAGCGGTGTCGAACGCCGCTGCCCGTTGGCCGCGCATTCGGCCAGCAGTTCTTCCAGGGTGAGGGGAAAGGTGCGCTCATTGAGCTTCGGCGCCCACTGGTTGGCCAGCCACGCCATGGGCGGGTAGAGCCGCTCACGCAACTCCTGGATGAGCGGTACGGCGGCCGGGTCCGCGTAGTACTTGTAGGTGCCGCGGCCGAACTGGTAGCGCTGCATGACCACGGTGGAGCGGAACAGGCGCGGCTCGTCGAACGTGGCGATGATCTGCTCGCACTGCGCGCGTGTCAGCAGGGGCGGGGTGAGGGCCACGCCGTCCTCGTCGAGCCGCGCGTACAGCGTGCCCCAGTCCAGCTCGGCGAGGGCTGGCAGCGCCGGTTCGGCGGCCGGCGGACGAGCGGTGGACTCGCTCACGTGCGTTCTCCTCAAGGCTCGGGACGCGGCTCAGCCGCCACGGCCATCACAGGCATCCCGCCCTCGCGAGTCCCGCCCGCTGGGCCTGATCCTGAGCCTGCGTCTGAGTCTCATCCGGCGTCTGCGTCTGCGTTTGCTTCTCCGATCCTCAAGGCCCGCCGCCCGGCGCGCTGGCGCTATCCGGACACCGCGCTCACCTGCGTGATGTCCCTGCCGTCACCGAGTTCTGACCCGGCCGACCCCCGTCGACGCGCCCCTACGCTCCATGGCTCAGCGCCCGTGCGATGAGGTCATGGATCAGGAACTCACCGGGCCGGCGGTTGTGCTTCAGGCGGGGGAGGTCGTCGCGGCCGAACCAGCCGTAATCCGAGTGCTTGGACCACTCCAGGGCGGGATGGTCGAGATCGCCCTCGACCTCGACCAGATAGTCGGCCTCATGGCGGAGTCCGGCGCCGTCGTCGCCGTTCCAGGTCGTGGTGCCCAGGAAATGGGTGACATGGGTGAGGCGCCAGCCCGTCTCCTCCTCGATCTCGCGCGCCATCGTTTCGAGGAGGGTCTCACCGGGGTCCACGTGGCCGCCGACGATGTCCCAGGTGTCGGGGAAGAGACGCCGGTCCGGGCCGCGTCGCTGGGCGAAGGCCGTGCCGCCGGGGCGCAGGATCACCGCGCCGACCGTCCACAGCTCGCCCGGCGCGGGCGTGGGGACTTCGAGGTTCTCGGCCACGGTGAAGGGCAGGTCGGGTGCGGTCATGACGGACAGCGTAGGGCGGTCGGGCAGGCGGCCGTCCCGCATGTGGGCAGCGGCGCTGCGCACTCCCCGCACCCTCAGCAGCCCGGCGCGCACCCCCAGACATCCCCACACCCGCACCCCCAGACCCCCAGCCCCCCCCCACACACACCTCAGCGAACCGCAAAGAATTGTTCGCGAAGAAGTCTTTGCGAAGAACTCTTCGCGGTCTATGGTGTGGCGCATGGCTGACGCAGCGCAGAGACCGGACGGCCCGCCCATCGGAGACGACTCGGTCGTCCTGGACGCCAAGGGGCTGCGGGCCCTCGCGCATCCGGTGCGGGTGCAGTTGGTCGGGCTGCTGCGCAAGCACGGCCCCTCCACGGCGACCCGCCTCGCCGAGCGGCTCGGGGTGAACTCCGGTACGGCCAGCTACCACCTACGGCAACTCGGCGCGGCCGGTTTCGTCGAGGAGGACACCGAACGCGGCAACGCGCGGGAGCGCTGGTGGCGTTCGGTGCACCGGACCACCTGGTTCAACGATCCGGAACTGGCCGAGCGGGAACCCGAGGCCGCGCTGGCCTACCTTCAGTCCGTCGCCGCCATCTACACCCTGCGCACCCAACAGACCCTCAACGGCCTGGAGACCATGCCCCGCGCATGGCGGGACACCTTCGATCTGAGCGACTGGGCGCTGCGGCTCACGCCCGGCGAAGCCGCTGCCCTGAACCGGGAGTTGGCCGACGTCATCGCCCGCTACCGGCGGGACGACCCGGACACGGCGGCCGGTGCCCCCGAGGAAGCCGAGCGCGTCGCCGTGATCGTCCAGACCCTGCCCGAGCTGGACGCGCCGCCGCCTCCCGCCCCTCAGGAGGAGCAACGAGGGCCGACGGCATGACCCGCGAAACGGCGGACGGCGGCGGCATACCCGCCGGGGGAGGCGGGAGATCCTTACGGCCGCTGGTCGGCGTACTCGTGGCCATGGCCGTGTCACTGACCGGGACCCGGATCTCCGTGGTGGCCCTGCCCTGGTTCGTGCTCGTCACGACCGGGAGCGCCACTCGGACCGGGCTGGTCGCCTTCTGTGAGATGGCCCCCTATGTGCTGGTCAAGGCGCTGACCGGACCGCTGGTGGACCGGATCGGCCCGCGAGCCGTGTCCTGGACGACGGATCTGGCCGCCGCTGCCGCCGCCGTCGCGGTTCCCCTGCTCCACACCCGGGATCTGCTCTCCTTCCCCCTGCTGCTGGTACTGGTCGCCCTGATCGGCGCGGCCCGGGGGCCCGGTGACCTGGCCAAGGAGGTGATGGTCCCGGAGGCGGCCGAGCGCGGCCGGGTGCCGCTGGAGCGGGCCACCGGTCTGTCCGGCGTGACCGAGCGGCTCGCCGCCACCGTCGGCCTGGGGATCGGCGGATCCCTGGTGGCGCTGCTCGGCCCCTTGACCGCGCTCGCCGTCAACGCGGGCTGCTTCGCCCTCGGGTCGGTGATCATCAGATTCGCACTGCCACCGCGCAGCGGGCACGCTGCCGAGGAGGCCATCGAGCGGGCGGGTGACGGCACCGAACCGGTGGGCTACTGGCGGCGGTTCGGCGAGGGGCTCACCTTCCTGCGCGGTGAGCCGCTGCTGCTCACCGTCGTCGTCATGGTCGGCATCACCAATCTGCTGGACGCGGCGATCGCCTCGGTGCTGATCCCCGTCTGGGCCAAGGAGTCGGGCGCCGGGCCGGGCGCGATCGGGCTGGTGGGCGGTGTCATGGGGGCCGCGGCGGTCGGGGGGAGCCTCATCGCCGCGATGGTCGCGCATCGGCTGCGGCGGCGGGTGCTGGTGCTCGGCGGGTTCCTGCTGGCCGGGGCGCCGAGATTCCTGATCCTCGCCCTCGATGTCCCGCCGGTCGTGGTGCTGGCCGTCTTCGCGGTCAGCGGGTTCGGCGCCGGTTTCATCAACCCCGTGCTGGGGGCCGTCCTGGTCGAGCGGGTGCCGCGCCGGATGCTGGGCCGGGTCAACGCCCTCGGGGACTCGCTGGCCTGGGCCGGAATCCCGCTCGGCGGGCTGCTCGCCGGGGCGGCGGTGACCGCTGCCGGACTCGTGCCGGTGCTGCTCGTGGGCGGCGCCGTGTACTTCCTGACCACGAATCTGGCGGGGCTGCGGCCGGAGTGGCGGGAGATGGACCGGCACCGTACGCGTGGCGCCGCGAAGGCCCGTTCCACGGAGGACACCCCGCAAGGCGGCGGTGCCAGAGCGGCGAGTGACGTGTCCGGCGCCTGAGGCGCGGGGCAGCGACGTGCCCGGCGCCGAGGTGCGGAGCGCGGTCCGGCGCCGCGGTGACCGGCACCCGGTCGTGGCGGCCGGTACGGGGCCGCGGTGACCGGCACCCGGTCGTGGCGGCCGGTACGGGGCCGCGGTGACCGGCACCCGCCCGTGGTGAACCGGCACAGGACCACCACAGTGACCAGCACCCGGCCGCGAACCCCCTCCCGCGCCCACCCGCGTCCTACCGACGGGCGCCGCGCTCACCCCTCGCGCCACGCCCCCGCCGCCGCGGCCCGCACCACGTACTCCTCGAAGGTCCGGGGCGCCCGCCCCAGTACGGTGGCGAGATCATCGGTCGGCTCGGCGAGCAGCCCGCTCTCCAGCAGCGTGAACATCTCGGCGATCTGCTCGGCCGACTCCTTGTCGAGGCCCTCCTCGACCAGCGTCGAGAGGTACTCGGCCCGGGTGAGCTGCCGGTAGGTGAGGGACCGTCCGGACGCGCGGGAGATCAGGTCGACGGCCTCGGCGAAGGTGAGGGCACGGGGCCCGGTCAGCTCGTAGACCCGCCCCGCGTGCCGGTCCGGCTCGGTCAGTGCCAGCACCGCGGCGTCGGCGAGGTCCTCGACGTCGATGAAGGGTTCGGGCACCGGCCCGGCCGGGAGCGCGAGTTCGCCCGCGACCAGGGGCGCGTGGAAGACGTCCTCGTCGAAGTTCTGGGCGAAGTTCGACGCCCGCAGGACGGTCCACTCCAGGGACGAGGCACGTACGGCGTCTTCGGCCGACCGCATCTCCAGGCCGAACGAGGAGTCGCCCCAGTCGTCCGCGCCGCGCCCGGAGAGCAGGACCAGCCGGCGCACCCCGGCGGCCTCGGCCCGCGCCACGAACGGGTGCATCGGACCCGGCACGGGCGGGGCCACCACATAGGCGGCGACGACATCGGCCAGGGCCGCGTCCCAGGTGCCGGGGTCGGACCAGTCGAAGCGGGCCGGGCTCGACCGGGAGACGGCGCGCACCGGGGCGTCGCGCAGCCGCAGCCGGGCGGCGATCCGGCGGCCCGTCTTGCCGGTCGCGCCGAGGACGAGGTGGGTGGTGTGGGAGGTGTGTGTGCCCGTCTGTGTGCTCATGGGACGATCGAAACACGGCCCGGGTGGACGATCCCATGGGTGAGAAGCCGGATTACCTTTGTGATCGTCTAGCCTCTTGGTATGGATGTGTTCAGCGACCTCATCCGTGGGATGCGGGCCCACGGCTCCCTCTTCGGCAGCTCGACGCTGTCCCCGCCCTTCGATCTGCACTTCGTGGACGGGGCGCCGCTGACCCTGTGCACGGTCCTCACCGGGGCGGGCTGGATCGTGCCGGAGCACCATCCGCCCGAGCGGCTCGGCGTCCGCGAGACGATCGTGGTGCGCGGCCCCGAGACCTTCTCCTTCGTCGACGAACTCGGCACCCGGGCCGAGCCGGTCGCCTGCGGAGAGCACTGCGCGACTCCGGAGCACGGCGGTACCCGGCACCGGCTGGGCTGGCGCGGCACCTGCGACGGCAGCGGCGAGGGCGAGGGCGCGACGACGCTGATCGTCGGTGCCTATCCGGTGCGCGGGGAGGTCAGCCGCCGACTGCTGGACGCGCTGCCCGTCGTGCTGCGGGCGGACGCCGGAGGCACCTGCGACCCGGTGCTGGACCATCTCGCCGCGGAGGTCGCCCGAGACACACCGGGTCAGCAGGTGGTGCTCGACCGGCTGTTGGACTGGATGATGGTCTGCACCCTGCGGGAGTGGCTGGACGGACCCGGCAGCCGCGCCCCGACCTGGTGGACCGCGCAGCGGGACCCGGTGGTCGGCGACACCCTGCGCCTGCTGCACGCCGAACCGGCGACACCGTGGACCGTCGCCGAACTCGCCCGGCGCACCGGGGTGTCACGCTCGACCCTGGCCAAACGGTTCACCGATCTGGTCGGCGAACCGCCCCTCGCCTACCTCACCCGCTGGCGCATGACCCTGGCGGCGGACCTCCTCGCCGAGCAGACCTCCTCGACCGTCGCCCACATCGCCCGCACCGTCGGCTACACCGACCCGTTCGCGTTCAGCGCGGCGTTCAAGCGGATCCGGGGGGTCAATCCGAGGGAGTTCCGGCGGGGTGCCGGGGCAGGGGTGGGGGCTTCGTGAACGCGGGCCCCGGCCCCGTCCCGTGCGAGGTGAGCACACCATCAGCGCCCCAGCGCCCCAGCGCACCGAGAGCCGGGAGCTGGGAGCCGGGGGCCGGGAGTCGAAAGTCGAGAGCCGGGAGTTGAGAGCAGGCTGAGGACCCGTTCCGGGTGTACTCCGTCTGGAGACCTGGAGAAGGGCAATCCGCCCTCACCAGGGTCTGTGGACACCCCTTCCAAGGCGCGCCCCGCTCCGGGCGCCTGCCGAAAGCCGTCAGGAGACTTCAGCGATGCCCGATCCGACCCCCGCCGCCCGGAGCCTCAGCCGGGCCGTCGACGCCGCCGACAGCCGGCAGCTGAACGACGCGGCCCGCGACTACGTGGAGCAGCTCACCTTCGCCACGGCCGACGAGATCCTCGCCATGCTCCGGGAGGTGCTCACCGAGGACTGGATGGCCCTGCCGCCCTGGGCCCGCAATCTCGCCTACCGCCTGGCCTGTCTGCAACGCCCCGACGATCCACGGCTGCTCCGCGAGGCCGCCGCCGACCTGCTGTCCTTCGGCCCTGACTGGGACACCCACGCCGAGGACCTCAAACGGCGCGCGGCGGAACTGGAGTAGGGCCCCGCCGCGATCGACGGCGGTGGCGTGATCGACGGCGGTGGCGTGATCGTTCAAGACACCCCCCGACACCCCGGCCTACCGTGGCTGTCCTGACAGGACGCCGGTGACGACGGAAGGGCGCTGGGTCATGGACGAGTTCGCGAGCGCCAGACTGGTGGCGCTGGTCCAGCGGTCGCTGGCCGCCGAGGGGATCCGGGCCGTCGCGCCCACCGGTGCCGGCGCACTGCTGCCGTTCGAGGCGAAGCGGCGGTTCCTGCGGGAGGTCGCGCGGGACCATGGGCTGCCGCCGCTGCTGCGGGCCGGTTCCCTGATGGCGGCCAGCCCGTCCGACCCGGCCGTATCGGCGCTGCTCGGCGCGGTCGGCCCCACGGACCTGCTCGCCCGCTGGCAGCGACTGGAACGCTTCACCCACTCACGGCACCGGGTGGCGGTCCGCGAATCCGGTCCGGGGCATCTCGTCGCCGAGCACCTGGGACCGCCCGCCCAGCCGCCCGAACCCGCCGAGGACGCCCTCGTGCTCGGCGTCCTCGCCGCACTGCTCACCCTGACCGGCGCCCGGGACCTCACCGTCGGCGCCGGACCCGGAACGCCGGTCACCGTCTTCGCGCAGGGCGCCGTCACCACGGCACCGCCCCGGCACGGCGGCGGCCTCTGGCACTTCACCTGGTCCGGCACCGCCCCACCCGCACCCCCGCGCACGACGGAACACCGCCCCGACGACGCCGTCACCCGCACCCGGGACCTGCTCGGCACCGATCTCGCCCGGCGCTGGACCCTCGCCGCCCTCTCCACCGAACTGGGCCTGCCCGTACGGAGTCTTCAACGGCGGCTGACGGACGTCGGCGGCTTCAGCGGCCTCCTCGGCGAACTGCGCACCGAGGCCGCCGCCGCGCTGCTCCTGCACAGCGCCCACAGCATCGGCCTCATCGGCTTCGCCTGCGGCTACGCCGACCAGCCCCACTTCACCCGCCACTTCCGGCTCCGCACAGCGATGACACCGGCGGCCTACCGGTCCGCGTTCCAGCGGTCCGGGATGGAGGGCGCGGGGCCCCGAGCATGAGGCCGTCCGGCGCGGGGGAGCGAAGGGTCGCCCAGGGTGCGAGGCCGTCCGGCGTGGAGGAGGAGCGCCGGGTCGGAGGTACGAGGCCGTCCGCCACGGGGGAGCGGAGGGCCGTCCGGCGTACGAGGCCGTCCGGCGGGGCGGCGGCGAAGGGGACCCCGGGCATGCGGGTCCCTCCCCGCCCCCATCCAAGAACCAGCGAGGAGAGAGACCGCGTGAAACTCACCGGCACAACCGTGCTCGTCACCGGCGGAGCCCGTGGCATCGGCAGAGAGCTGACCCGGCAACTGGTCGGGCTCGGCGCGCATGTGGTGGCCGTGGGCCGCGCGCCCGGCCCGCTCGCCGCCCTGCGGGCCGAGTACGGCGACCGGGTGTCCACCGAGGCCGTCGACCTCTCCGACCCGGACGCCGTCGACACCCTGGCCGATGAGCTGCCCGACCGCCACCCCGGCCTCTCCGTCGTCATCAACAACGCCGGGGTGCAGCATCTCAGCGACTTCCTCACCGCCGACCCGCGCCAGGCGCGACCGGTGCTGCGCCGGGAACTGGCGGTCAATCTGGACGCCGTCATCTCCCTCTCCACCGGGCTGCTTCCCCACCTCGGCGCGCACTCCGCCGCCGCGATCGTCAACATCACCAGCGGACTGGCCATCGTCCCGAAACCGTCGGCGCCCGTGTACTGCGCGGCCAAGTCGGCGGTCCGGACGTTCACGCGGTCGCTGCGCTACCAGTGCGAGGACGGGGCGCCGCACATCCGGGTGATCGACGCGATCCTCCCGCTCGTCGACACTGAGATGACCGAGGGCCGCGGCCGGGGCAAGATCAGCCCGGCGCGGGCGGCCCACGCGGTGATCGAGGGCATCCGCCGGGACCGGACGGAGATCTATGTCGGCAAGGCGCGGCTCCTGCCGTCCCTGATGCGTCTGTCGCCGTCGCTGGGTTACCGGATCCTGCGCCATGGCTGAGACCCCGCCCACCGCCCCCGCGCAGGCCGTCCCGACCGGATCCGGGGTCATCGCCCAGACCCCGCCCACCGCCCCCGCGCAGGCCGCCCCGTCCGGAACCGGCCCCCCGCCCGAGACCGCGGCCACTCTCCCCGGGCAGGAGCCCGCCACCCTCTCCGAATCCGGCCCCCCACCCAACCCTCCGCCCACCACCCCCGGCCACGAGCCCACCACCCCGACCCGTACCGTACGGCTGCTCCTGCGGCTCGACCGGGCCGCGCACCGACGGGGGTTCCTGCCCGCCCTCGCCGTCTTCCCGCTCAGCGACTACGTCCTGCCGGTCCTGCCCAATCAGATGCTGCTGATGGGGTTGTCGGCGCTCCACCCCCGGCGCTGGCGGGTGATCGCCCTGACGTTCGTCGGCGCGTCGGTGCTGGGTGCCTTCCTGGTGGCGACCGCCGTCCACGCGGCCGGGCCCTGGCTGCTGGACGCGGTGGGCGCCGTCGCCCCCGGTCAGGCGGAACTGAGGGAGGTGGCCGGGCAGGTGGAGCGGCACGGCGGCTGGGCGCTGGCCGCGCTCGCGCTGCTGCCATGGACACCCCGCGCGGCGGTGGTGATGTGCGCGCTGGCCGGGATACCGCCCTGGACCGTCGCCCTGGCCGTCCTGGCGGGCCGCCCGCTCCCCGTCACCCTCCTCGCCCTGACCGGGGCGAAGGCCCCGCGCCTGCTGCGCAGATCGGGCCGGGTCGACCGGGTGCTGAGGGAGGTGGAGGCACGGCGGACGGGACCGGCCTGAGCCGCTGGAGCGAGCGAGGGGGCACGGGGGCACGGGGGCATCAGCATCAGCCGGCGGCGGCGGAGCCGACCCCACCTGCGATCAGCGCGCGGCCTCCCCATGCCACGGCCGCAGGACCATCCCCGAGCCTGAGCCATAGCCCGAGCCCGAGTCATAGTCCGAGCCCGAGCCATAGCCCGAGCCATATCCATAGCCATAGCCCGAGTCCTCCTCCGACGCCGCCACCATGGCGAAGGGGAACCGGTCCAGCTCAAGGCAGAGCGCGATGTCGTCGGCATGCACACCCTGACGCACGCCCTGCGCCAGCTCGGCCGCCGCGCGGGACCCGGCGGCGCGGCGCAGGAACCCCGCCGCGTCCGTCACGGCCCCCGTGGCCCGGCCCGCGATGTACTGGGCGCAGGCCAGGTCCTCGTCGGCCCGCCCGCCCTCGCCGGTGACTACGAAGGTGACGTCGTCGCACCCGCGGGTCCGCAGCAGCCGGGCCGTCGCCTCCGCCACCACGAAACCGGCGCACAGCACCAGTGACGCCTCCCGCACGGCGAGGGCGCCGACCGTGCCCGCGGTGGTCTTCTGGACGACGGTCCGGCCGCCGAGGTCGGCGGAGCGCAGCAGGCCCGGGGAGTTGACGGCGTCGAACCCGGGCGCGGGCGGGCCGTCCTTGAGCGCCACCCAGTCCGGATGACGGGCCTTGAGCGCCAGGGCCTCGTCCAGCGACCCGGCGAGCACGATCCTCTCCGCCCCCCTGGCGAACGCCCAGGCTGCCACGGTGAAAGCCCGCATGACGTCGACCACCACCGCCACGGAGGGGGCTTCGGTCAGCTCTTCGATACCGAGGAAACGAGCGTCCATGACGATCATGATGGCGTACACCGGCCCAAGAAACCCCGCCATTTGGCGGGGCCCGCCCCCTCCCTCCCCGCCACCTGCGGGTTACCGCCCGCCGCCCGGTTGTCAAGACTGGAGGTGTCGATCCACTGGCGATCGACTGGCGGTCCACTAGCGATCCACTGCCGATCCAACGAACGAACGTCCGCGCGCAAAGGGGAGAACGATGGCCGACGAGACGACGACGCCGAGTCCACTGGGTGAAGTGACCCGCCGACCGCCGCTCGACCCCGAACTGACCGCCACGCTCGATGTCCTGCGCGCGCTGCTGCCCGACCTCGGCGCTCTGACGCCCGAGACCCTCCCGGCGGCCCGCGCGGAACTGGACCGGATCCGCGCCGAGCATCAGGAAGCGCCGGATCTGACGGCGGGCGGCAAGGTGAAGGTCGAGGAGCGCCGGGTCCCCGGTCCCGCGAACGCCCCCGACATCGCCCTCCTCATCCTGCGTCCCGCCGAGGACGTCGGACCCCGCCCCGCCCTCTACTTCATGCACGGCGGCGGCATGATCATGGGCGAGCGGGCGGAGGGCGTCGAGGAGTTCCTGCCCTACGTCGCCGAGGGCCGGGCCGTCGTGGTGTCGGTCGAGTACCGGCTCGCCCCCGAGCACCCCGACCCCGCCCCCGTGGAGGACTGCTACGCCGGACTGGTGTGGACCGCACGCAACGCCGCCGAACTGGGTGTGGACCCCGCGCGGCTGATCGTCGCCGGGAGCAGCGCCGGCGGGGGACTCGCCGCGGGCATCGCCCTCCTGGCCCGGGACCGCGGCTACCCGGCGATCGGCCACCAGATCCTGGTCTGCCCGATGCTCGACGACCGCTTCCAGACGCACAGCAGCCGGATGCTGGACGGCGAGGGCACCTGGGACCGCGACGCCAACCTCTTCGGCTGGACATCCCTGCTCGGCGACCGCCGCGGCGGCCCCGATGTCTCCCCCTACGCCGCCCCCGCCCGCGCCGAGGATCTCACCGGCCTGCCCCGGGCCTACCTCGACACCGGCTCGGCGGAGGGCTTCCGCGACGAGGTCCTCGCCTATGCCACCCGGCTGTCCCAGGCCGGTGTCAGCGTCGATCTGCACATGTGGGGCGGCGGCTTCCACGGCTTCGACGAGATGGCCCCGCACGCCGCCGTCTCCCGCGCCTCCCTCGCGGCCCGGGACGAGTACGTCCGCCGAGCCCTGGAGGACTGAGCCCCGCCCGTCCGGGCCGGTGGCACCGCCGTCGCCGCGGGCCGGGGATTGGCGCCCCGGCCCCTCGCGGAGCCATAGTGACCGGACACGAGGAGGTTCGGGTGCGTGATCTCATCGGACGGCTGGAGGTCGTCGACGACACGGCGGCGGGCGCACTGCGGGTCATCGACCACTTCGACAGCCTGGTCGAGCAGCGCGCCCCGCTCGCCGCCGTGGTCCGCGCGACCGCCGCGCTCGCCGGCTGCCCGGCCGGGTTCCACGACGCGAGCCGCGCCCTCACCCGCCGCTATGACGCGTCCGGCCGTCAGCTCACCGGCGACGACGGCCGGTCCTGGCCCCAGGCGCCCGTCCCGTTCCGTCCCGGCTCCGCGGTGTGGCTGGAGCGCCCCGGCCCGCCCCGCCCGCTGGACGCCCTGCTCCTGGAGCGCGCCGCCCGAGCCCTCCACGCCCTGGCCGCGCCGGTCCCGCCCTCGTCCGCCGAGGCGGTACGGATCGTCTGCGACCCGGAGGCACCGGAGAGCGACCGCCGTGACGCGGCGGCCCGCCTGGGCCTCACCGGCACCGGTACCGTCACCGTCGCTGTCGCGGTCGCTGTCGCCGCGGTGGCGCCGGACGACGCGACCGGCGGCCCGGCCGGCCTCACCGCTCTCGTCGGCCGCCACACCGTCTCCCTGTTCCCCGGCATCCCCGCCCTGCCCGCCACCCTGCGGGCCGGTACCGCGACGGCCGTCGATCCGTCCCGGCTGCCCGAGGCCGCCGAACGGGCCCGCCTCGCCCTCCGGCTGACGGACCGCCCGGACGGCCCCGGCCCGTCCCTCGTCGCCCACGACGACCTCGGCGCCCTCACCGCCCTCGCCGAACGGATCACCCCACCGGAAGCGGCCGAGGTCGAGGACGTACGGCGACTCGACGGTCTGCTGACCACCCGGCCCTGGGTCGTCGACACCCTCCAGGCCGTCCTGGACCAGCCCAGTCTGCGCCGGGCCGCGAACATCCTGCACATCCACCACTCCACCCTCCAGGAACGGCTGACCTGGCTCACCCCGCGCCTCGGGTACGCCGTCACCCACTCCGGCGGACGCCAGCGCGCCACCGCCGCCGTACTGCTGTGGCGCCTCGCCCACAGCGAGGATCAGCACCACTCAGGGTCGCGCTGATGCCTCGCCGGGCGGGGGCGGTCGCCCCGGCTGCGGGGGACGGCACCCTGGTGCCGGGGTGCGGGAGGTGACCGGGCCCAGCCCGGTGTGGTGGAGAACGGCAGCGTCGTCCCGCTCGGCGTCGATGCCCCGACCGACCCGCTCACGCCCACCGGCCTGAGCGGGCCGCCGTGCCCTCGCCCCCGATGTCGGCCTTCCACCGGCCCGGCGGCCCGCTCAGGCCGGACCCGGGTGGCCCTGGTGGATGAACGGGGCCCAGGCGGCGGGGTGGTCCAGCCGAGGGCCCTGGTTCAGGACGGCGAGCAGATCGTCGCCGAGTGAACCGGGGTTCTTCCGCCCGGGGTCGAGCATCCACATCTGCGCCGCCCGGAGCGCGTCCACGGGACTGAGCCCCGCTACGGACACATGGTGGTGGAACACGGCCATCATCAGCGCCGAGGCGGAGTCCCGGGTGGCCCACCGCGACCCCACCACATCGCGCGCGCCGACCGCCACGAAGGCCGTCGTCAGGGTGAGCGCCTCGTCGTGGTCGCGGGTGCTCAGATCGGTCTCGCAGGCACTCAGCACCACCAACGGCCCATCGGGCGGGGCCTGTTCCCCCGCACGGCTGCCGAGCAGCCGGGACACGGTCAGCCGCCCCGGGGACGACTCCGCCTCCCCGTCCCCCGGCGGCTCGGGGTCGGCCAGTTGCAGCGCGGACGCGGTGGGACTCATGCCCGCCGAGCCATGGCAGGCCACATGGACCAGCGACGGGGTGCCGCCGAGGACGGCGAGCAGATCGTCGGGCGTCCCGGCGGCCTCCGGCTCCACCGGGAGGTCGAAGAGGTCCCCGTACAGCCGCGCCCCCGGATACAGGTTCCGGTGCAGCGCGGCGACCTCCAGCTCCGCGTGCGGCAGGCTCAGGCTGGGATCGGCGACCAGGACGGGATCGGCGGCCGGGGCCCGCCGGTCGCGGCGGACCGTGTCGAGGTACTGCCGTCCGGACGCCGCGTAGCTGAACACGATCACCTCGCACACGTACCGGTGCGGTGCCCCGGCGGGCAGCCGGGCCGCGTGCCACGGCACGATCCCGAGGCGCCCGCACGGCACCAGCACGATCCTGGGCGGGCCCGGACGGTTCCTGCGCCGGTTCTCGTTGGCGGCGAGCCGCTCCGCGACACCGCTCATCACGGGCCCGATCATCGCCCCGGTCGCCCAGTCGCACAGCGCGTCCAGGGCCCCCTCCCACGCCCGCTCGGCCCCGGTGTCGCCGGGGCGGGACTGGTAGTCGGCGGCGGCGTCGAGATAGCGCTCCAGCGGGCCGCTGTGCTCCCCGGACAGCAGCGGCAGCGCCCGTACGCCGGTGCCGATGTCCGGGCCCACCACGATCGCCATGCCCGGTGCGGAGCCCTCCCCGGCCAGCAGATAGACCAGGGCGTCCGCGTCGCCCCGCGCCACCCCGGCCTTCAGCTCCTCCACCGTCGGCGTACGGAACAGCGCGCCGCCCGGATCGCGGTGCCCCAGGGCCATCAGCACCCGGCGCCGCAGGGAACTGGGCAGCTCCCGGGGCAGTCCGCCGGGCTCCCCGGTGTCACCGGCACCCGAGGTCCGCCACTCCCCGGCGAGCTCGTGATGGCCCCGGGACTCCAGCAGTTCGGGCACCGCCCGCGAGGTGGCCGCCGCCTGGAGCACCAGCGCCCGGCCGAGCTCCAGCGCGGCCACGGCATCCTCGGCGCGGCCCTGGGACGCCGCCCAGACCGCGGCGCGGATGCCCCGGTCGGCGCCGGTCCGCGCGGTCATCAGACCGTGGTCGGGCCCGGACTGGAGGACGACATCACCGGCCAGCGCCTGGAGCGACTCCAGGGCCGCGTCCGTCGCGGCGGTCCCGTCCGCCGGGTCCCGGGTACGGCTCAGCCGCAGCCGGTGGTTCTCCGCGAGCTGCCAGAGCGCCGGTGCGGCGATCTGCGGGAACAGCCCCTGCCGGACCCGGTCGCGGACCTGCTCCAGCTCGCGGATGGCGTTGTCCAGGTCGGCCGGGTCCCGGGTGGCCTGGTGGCGCAGTGTGGACGAGAGAGCGGAGAGATAGCGGGTGCTGGTATCGGCGTCGGAGGGCGGCGGCACGTACTCGGGCAGTCGTTCCGGCGCCTCGCCCATGACGGCTCCGGCGGTGAGCAGCGCGTCCCGGAAGCCGGTGAGCAGCCCGCCGGGGATGCCGAGCGAACCGTCGGACATCGCGGCGAGGGGCTCCAGTTGGTGATCGATGCCGCGCTGGACCACCCCGGGGTCCCGGGTGTGGGTGCCGAGGCCGGTCAGCGCGGTGCCCAGGGCGAGCCGCACGATCGGCCGGAACGGGTGACCGTCCCCGACGGACCGCTCCAGCGCCTCCAACTCGGCCACCAGCGAGGTCAGTTCCCGCACATCCGCGGCCTCGTCCGCGGCGCGCACCCGGGCCAGCAGATTCATCGTCCGGTCGCCGATGACGATCCCGGCGGCCTGGGGATCGGTGGCCGCCTGGTCGGTGAAGTACCGGGTCACCGCCTCCGCGTGGCGGTCGGCGGCATCCAGGTCCTGACGGCTGCCGCCGAGCGGCTGGCCGGCCTGGAGCGTCAGCCGGATCAGGGTCTCGATCTCGGGCGACCGGGCATGGCCCTCCGGCAACCCGTCCAGCCCCGTGCCCAGCCGCTGGAGCAGTCGGCTCAGCTCCTCCGGGTCACCGGTACGCAGTGCGTCGGTGGCGCCGAGCATGGTGGCCAGCCAGGAGGCGGTGACGGTGGAGTCGGGGTCGGACACAAGGGGATTCGGCGTACCGGGGGCCGATCCCGGCGTCGCCGGGGGCGCCTCCCCCGCGCCGCCGCTCGCCGTGCCCGCTTCCTCCGGCGGGTCGGGCAGACCCTTCGCCAGGTTCAGCAGCAGACGCAGCTGATCGGTGAAGGGGAGGTCCGGCGGCAGCATGCCCAGCAGGGTCTGCGGGTCGGAGATCCCGAACTCGGCGATGTGGGAGAGGAGTTCCTGGGTCTTGTCGAGCTTCTCCCGCAACTCCGGCGGCACCGGCAGCCGGGCCGCCTCCGCGGCCAGCGCGGACAGCCGGGCCGCCTCGTCGTCCGACGCGCCCGCCGACTGCCCCATCACCCGGTCGAAGACGGGCCAGAAGTCCGGCTCCGTGCCCGGCGGGCCGACCGGCGCCGAGATGTCCGTGACGACCAGCAGATGCATCGCCGCCCACTGCCGGTCCTGCTCCGACACCGCCGCGCCGGACGGGGTCGAGGGGTCCCGTGCCTCGTTCAGCAGACGCTGCGCCCGCGCGCGGTCCGCCGTACTGCCGTTCCCCGTGGCGAACCGCAGGGCGAGCAGCGCGCCGAGGCGCACGGTGACCGCGCCGAGCAGCTCCGGATCGCCGTCCAGGAGGTCCCGCAGATGCGAGAGTTCGGTCACCAGCTCCTCGAAATCGTCCGCGGACGGCTTCTCGTCGCGGGTCCGGCCGATCAGCCGGGCCGCCCGCTCGGTCGCGTCGGCGGCCCAGAGCCGCAGTCCCCGGACGCCGCCGCCCGGCTCGTCGTCGTTCACCGTGCTCATGTGCCTCTCCCTGTTCGCCGCGCGCGGGCCGCCGGGCGCCGGGCCGGGGCAACCGCGTCCACCGGCCCGGCCCGGCCCACCCACTCCCGTCGCACGCACATGATGGCTCCGCGGCCGGTACCGGGGCGCGATGAACCGGTCAACTCCCTTGAGACAACCGGAATTCGGCCAGGACACGCCCTCCCGTGGTGGGCGAGTGGTCGGGGCCGGGTCGAACGCCGGTCGTTGTCCGGGCCGGGTGTTCCATGCCGCCGGGCGCGCTGCTTCCCTGGTGACGAGGGGAAGACCGGACGCGCTACGGAACGAACGACAGTGAGAGGAGGAGAACGGTGGACCTCGGTGATGCGAGCGCGCTGGCGGCCACGGTCGTCGGTGTGGCCGGGACGCTGCTGTCCGCGCTGCTGACCCAGCGCGCGGCGGACCGCGGCAGACTGGGTGAACTGGAGCGCGCGGAGGTGCTCCAGGACCAGCGCAGCGAGACCCAGGAACTGCGGTTGTGCTACGTGGCGCTCAACCGGGCGGGCCGGCAGTATCTGGCCGCGCTCACCGACCAGTTGCACGCGCTGGGCCGCACCGAGGAGCCACGTTCCGTGCAGGAGCGCCTGACCGAGGCGCGCGACCGGTACCGGGAGGTCTACGCGGAGGCCCAGCTGCGGCTGCCGCAGGGTGTGCTGGAGTCCGCGGGGGGAGTCAGCCATGACCTGGGGGTCGTGTACGGCATGGTCCGGCGGCTGGACGAGGGGGGCCCGAGACAGGGCGACTCGCCCACCGCCGTGAAGGAGGGCATCGACGCGCTGTGGGACCGGCTGCGGGCGATGCGGGGCGAGATGCGCGCCGATCTGGGCGCTTCCCGGGCGGATTCCGGGCGTTGAACCCCGGATCCGCGAGGAAGGGGGACCCAAGGGCCGTGGGGTCGGCATAGTACGGATCGGTACGGGGGTCCGATCCGTACGGTCCCGACGAGACGGAGAGGCAGGGGTCGGTGGGCGACGAGGAGTCCGGCGGAGTGCTGGGCCTGCGGCTCTGGGCGTCGGACGCGGTGGCGCGGGCGAGGCGGATGGCGCCGTGGGAGGGGAACGGCGCCGCCCCGCCCCCCGCGTTCGGCGACGCGACGGTCGCCGAACTCGACGGTCTGCTCGGCCTCCTGGACCAGGATCCCGGCCCGCGCGCGGCGGTGAGTGTCTGGCTGGCGGGGGCGCTGACCCTCCGTCACGCCGAGGGGGGCGGCACGCCACAGGACCGCGCGCGGGCGGAACGGCTCCTGCGGGAGGCCCGCGACCGGGGGACGGCGCTCGGCGCGGCGGTGAGCGACGAGGACCGGCGATGGGCGGCGTTCTTCCTGCTGCCGTACGTGGTGCCGTGGTCGCCGGGGCACGGCGGGGCCGGGCCGGAGCCCGACCTGCCCGGGTTCCTGGCACAGGCGGCCCGCCGGGGCCCGGACGGGATGACGGCCCTGGCGGCGGAGATCGGCACCCTGACGGGGGAGGTGCTGGAGCTGCCGCTACCGGCCGGGTTCCTGGGCGGGCTGCGGCGGATGAGGGATCTGTTCGCTGTGACGTCCGGGACTGGGACCGAGGCTGGGGCTGGGACCGGGGCTGGGGCTGGGGCTGGGACCGAGGCTGGGGCCGGGGTCTCCGCGCCACCGCCGCGCGTGACGGGCGTTCCCCGCTCCGGCACCGGCGGCCCTTCTGCTACGGACGGCCCCTCCGGTCCGGGCAGCCGCGAGGAGACCGGCCGCGAAGAGACCGGCCCCGAGCAGACCAGGCCCGAAAAGGCCGGCCCCGACCACCCCGCGCCCGACCACCCCGACGATCAGCATCGCCCACCCCCACCCCCACCCCCATCCCCGGAACTCCCCGACCTTTCCGACCTCCCGAACCTCCCCGACCTCGCCCGGATCGCCGACGCGCTCGGTGTCGTCGGCGGTACCACCGCCCGTCTCGACGAGGTGCTCAGAAGAGGTGACCGGGACGAACTCAACCGCATGCTCGCCGAGTTGCGCTCGGTCGAGGACATGCCGCTGCCCGGACCCGACCCCACCTCCGCCATGGCGAGCATCCGCGCGCTGCTGCTCGCCATCAGTCCCGCCGTCGGCGGCACCTACCAGGACCGGGCGGCGGGCCGCGCCCATGTCGACACGGTCGTCGCCCATATGGAGAGCATCGCCGCGTCGCCGCCACCAGGGGTCGGCGACCCCACCGTCATGGGCCGCGCGTTCTCCCTCTACAGCCGGATCCTCGAAGCGGGGGAGACGGAGGACGTGACCCGTCTGCGTGAGCTGGTCGAAGAGGCCGAGGCACTGGACGAGGCGGTGCCCGAGGACGCTCAGTGGCGCTTCGCGGTGCGCTTCTGCCTCGGTGCCGCCTACGGCAGGCTGGGTGCCGTCACCCGTGACGAGACACTGCTGCTGCGGTCCCTGCCCCACCTCCAGCAGGGCATCACCGACGCCCGGGAGAGCGATCTGCCCTTCGCTGACGGGGCGGCCCGGCTCGATCTGCCGACGCCGGACCTCGATCTGATGCGCGCGGGCCTCAGCCGGGACCGGGAGGCCGTGCCCGGCGAGCCCCCGCCCGAACCCGGCGAGGGCGCCTCGGCCGAACGGCTCGACGTCCATGCCTCCACCCTGGGCATGCGGTTCTCCCTGACCCGCGATCCGGCCGATCTCGACCTCATGATCCGAGCCCTGGAGCGGATCCGCGACCTGGTCCGCGAGGGCGGCGCCCAGCGGATCGCCGCCGACTCGCTGTGGCACCTGGCCGAGGCGTACCAGGTGCGCCGGTCCCTGCGGGAGGACGCGGACGACACCGCCTTCCTGGACGCCGCCCAGGAGGCGCTGACCGCGCTGGCCGCCGACGTCCTGCTCCAGGCCGGGCCGGAGCACGGGCTGCTGGCGGCCCGGTCCGGGGCGAGCCGCGGGATCCAGGCCGCCCGCTGGGCGCTCGTCTGCGGTCGGGTGCACGAGGCGCTGGCCGCGCTGGAACTCGGCCGGGCCCTGGTGCTCCAGGCCGCCGCCACATCGTCGGCCGTACCGGAACTGCTCGAAGCGGCCGGGCACCACGGCCTCGCCGAGAACTGGCGGACGGCGGTCCGCACCGACGAGGCCACCGGACCGTCGCAGGGCGGCGTCCCCGGAGAGTTGCCCAGCACCCTGCGCCGCGCGGCGCTGGAAGCCCTGGGCTACCGGCAGCGGACCGGGTCCGGCGCCCCGTTCGCCACCCCCACCCTCGCCGAACTCTCCGACGCGGTCGCCGAGTCCGGCGCGGACGTACTCCTCTACCTGGTCCCCGGCGACGACGACCTCCCCGGCATGGTGATCGCGGTCGCCCCCCGCCTCGGCGCGGGAACGGGGGCGTTGCCGCTGCTGTGCGACTCCGGGAGCGGCCCGCTGGAGCGCTACCTCGACGCGATGGACGCCCATGGCGGTGACGTCCCGGCCGCCGGGGACGCCCGCGAGAACGCCCTCGCCGAGCTGTGCGACTGGGCGTTCGAGGTGCTCGGCCCGGTCCTCGGCGGCATCGAGGAGCGGCTCGGCTCCGCCGGGCGGCCCCTGCGGGCGGTCCTCGTCCCCTGCGGGCGCCTCGGGATCGTCCCCTGGCACGCCGCGCGCTTCCCGGGCGACGGCCCAACCCGCCGCCATCTGTGCGAGACGACCGTCATCAGCTACGCCGCCTCCGGCGCCCAGTTCCTGCGCACGGTCCGCCGCGCCCCGCGCCCGCCCGCTGCCCGCCCGGTGCTGGTGGCCGACCCCACCATGGACCTGGTCCACGCCGTGATCGAGGTGGCGGCCCTGCGGGACGCCTTCTACCCGCACGCCCGCCTGTGCGGCGAGGTCTACGACGAGCCCGAGGAGCGGCTCACCCCCGCCACCCCCGACACCCTCCTCGCCCTGCTCGGCGAGGGAGCCTCCCTGCTCCATGTCGCCGCCCACGGCTCGGCGGGCGTCCGCCCCACGGTCTCCGGGCTGCACCTGGGCGACCCCGGCACCGACGGCACCACCGCACCGGCCCACACCCTCACCGTGGCCCGGCTCCTCGCCCCGTCGGACGCCGCGGCCTCCGACGACGGCCCCCTGATCGTGCTCAGCGCCTGCGAGACCGACCTCAGCACCCGCGACCACGACGAGGCACTCACCCTCACCACCGCCTTCGTCTCCGCCGGGGCCCGGGATGTCGTCGGCTCGCGCTGGGCGACGGTGGACAGCGCGTCGGCACTGCTGATGGCGGTCTTCCACCACCGGCTGACCGTCGACGGGCTCACCCCCGTCGACGCGCTCAGGGCGGCACAGCTCTGGATGCTCGACCCGCGCCGCGAGAACCCGGGTTCGCTGACCGGCGAACTGCTCCGGGAGATGAACCGGCCCGGCCTCGACCGCATCGCCCTGTGGGCGGCCTTCGTCCACCAGGGCCACCCGGGCGGCACCGAGCCCCGGACGCAGCCCCACGCCCCACCCCCGAAGGAAGCGAGGCCAGGAACCATGACGCACGGCACGACAGAAGGAGGGGGGAACGCGTGAACGACGACGACGGTACGGGCGCGAGCGGCGACGCCGCCGGGCGGCTGCTCCGGCTGATCGCCGAGCACCGGGACACCGTCCGGGACGGGCTGGACGACACCCAGTACGCGCTGCTGGTCGAGCGGCTCACCGGGCTCGCGGACGCCGCGCCCGACGACCTCCGGGCGGTCCGCAAGGCACTCCAGGGCGTGCAACTCGCGCTGCTCCCGCTGCCGCTGGACCATCCGGTACGGGCCGCGGTGGATTCCGTACGGCTGCTGGCCGCGGCGCCCGGCCCGTCCACGGTGGCGGGGGCACGGGAGCTGATGGCGGCGATGGCCGCGACGGTGGCCGCCGGGCCGGTCCCCGGCGACGGCGGCAGCCCGCAGGAGCGGTTGCTGCAAGCACCCGCCCTCACCGCCGACGAGGCGCGCGCCCGCTGCGGCGACGCGGCACCGCCCCCCGAACTCATCCGGCTCAGGGACGGCCGGGGCGGCGACCGCTACCCCGAGTTCCAGTTCGGCGCGGGTGAGGGCAGTCCCCGCGCCGTGGTCCTGGAGGTCAACCGCGTGCTCTTCGCCGACCTCGACCCCTGGGGCGCCGCGGCCTGGTGGCTCAGCGGCAACAGCTGGCTGGGCGGCACCCCGGCGTCGCTGCTCGGCAGGCTGCCCGACGGGGAACTGGTCGGCGCGGCCACGGCACTGGCGGAGGGAGACTGATGAACGACTTCTTCCCCATGACACCGCTGGAACTGCGCCCCCATCGGGAGGTGATCCCGGCCGGTACCGAGGTGTGGCGGGTCCACAAGTCCAAGTACCCGGCGGACCAGTTCAACCCGAACCTCGCGGACCTCCACGACCATCTGTCGGGCAGCCGCTTCGACGGCACCGCACTGGACCCCTACCACTCCCTCTACCTCGCGGCCGACCCGACCACGGCCCTCGCCGAGAGCGTGCTGCGCTCCCGGCCCTACGATCCGCGCACCGGCACCCGGCTGATCCCCTGGATCACGGTCCGGGGGCGGTCGCTGACCGCGCTGCGCACCCGGTGCGCGCTGCGTCTCGTCACCCTGGTCGAGGAGCAGGACCTGGCCGCCGTCTGCCAGGACTCCACCCTGCTGGAGGACGAGCGCAACTATCCCCGGTCCCGGCGCTGGGCGAGCGAGATCCGCGCCCAGACACCCGACATCGTGGGCCTCGTCTGGCAGTCCCGGCGCAACCGGCCCCGGCGCGCGCTGGTCCTCTTCCACGACCGGGTCGGCGACTGCGCCGGCTGCGGGGGCACCCCGCTGGAGGCGGTGCCGGGCAGCGGGATGCCGGACCTCGGCTCGGACGCCGGGATCGACTGGGCGAACGCTCTCCTCGCACCGCTCCGGGCGGAGATCTCACGACCGGTCGGCGCGTAACCGGCGGGGCGGCGGGGCGCCGGGACAGCGGTCTTCGGTGCCGCTTCCGATGCCGTTTCCGGATCCGATGGCGGCGGGCCCCGCAGGGCCTTCGCCGACGTTTTCCGGATCCGGCGGTACCGCTTGTCCGGGTGTGAAACCTGCTGCCATCGTGAGTGGATGGCAACGAGCATTCCCGATCAGGCGGCACTGCACCACGACCTGAAAGAGGTCAGGCGGGCAGGTCTGGTACGGCTGCACGGACGGGCGTTACCCGCCCTGGAGGCCGCCGCGCGGACGGTGGCGAAGCAGACCCCCGGGGCGGCTTCCGGGGCGGCCCGGCCGCCGGGCGCCGCCGTGGAGGCGCTGCTGCGGCGGGTCGTCTCCGGCCTGGACGCCGGCACCCTGCGCACCGCCGCCGAGTACACCCTGGGTCTGGCCCAGGGCACCCGGGACTGGCCGGCCGCGTCCCGCCGGGCCAGGGCCGCCTCGGTCTACGGCGTGAGCGTGGAGCGGTTCCGCAAGGACCACGAGGTGATGGTGCTGGGTCAGATCGCCGAGCACATCGCGCTGCTGATGGCCGAGGCGACGGAGGCCGGTCCCGCCCCCGCGACCACGACCGGCGACGCGGTGCGGGCGGGCACCCACCGGACCGTGGCCGCCCGCGTCGCCGGACGCGCCGTGCCACTGACCCTCCATGTCCATCCGGTGGACCTGCTGCGCGATGTCGATGTGGTGGTCTCCCCGGCCAACGTCTACTTCGCACTGCCCAAGACCTACAAGTCATCGGTCGCCGCCTCGCTGCGGCGGTCGGCCGCCACGCGCGGGGTCACGGGTGAGGTCCTGGACGACCCGCTGCCCGCCGAACTGCGCGCCTGGGCCGACCGGCAGGGCACCGCGGGCCGCGCCGTCCTGCCCGGCACGGTGGTGCCCACCGGCACCGGGGCCCTGGCCGAGCAGGGGGTGCGGCGGATCTACCACGCGGCCGTCGCCGTCCCGAGAGCCGGCACCAACGACTACGACGTCCTGCCCGCCGACGTCACCCGGGCCACATCCCGGGCCCTGGCGCTGCTGGCCCGGGAGAGCGCCCGGCACGACCCGCCGCTGCGCTCCGTGTGCTTCCCGCTGCTGGGCTCGGGCCGCGGCGGACTCCCGTACCACATCAGCGTCGCCGCGATCTGGGCCGCGCTGGAGGCGGAACTGGCGCGCGGGGCGGACTGGGACCTGCACTTCGTGGTGCGCGGCCCCGAGGCGGCGGCGGCCGTGGAGCGCGTCCAGTCCACGATCCGCCCGTCCCGCGACCAACGACCGACCGGCTGACCCGCTGCAATGGAAGGGCGCCCGGATCCACGCGCGGACGAGAGCCCGCGCGCGGGCGCCCGGCGGAGCACGGGAGGTACCGGTGGTACAGGGGTGGTACAGGGTGGCACGAGGGGGACGCAGGGGAACGCGTTGGCGGTCAATTACTCCTATGCCAGGGCCAGTTGACCCCGTCTCCCCTACCGTATGCGCGTGAACGGCGGGATGCGGGACTGGGTTCTCGGGGCGCCGGGCCGGATCGTCACCTGGCCCGCGCCCGACGCATACGTACTGGTCGACGGGGTGCTGCTGCGGATGCGCCCGGACCGCCCGGGGACGGCCCCCGGCACGGAGGTCGTCGTGGGCCTCGCCCCTGACGGCCGCACCCTCCTGGCCCGCACCACCCCGCCGGGGAGCGCGGACGGGACGGAACACCCCGCGAACGAAGACGGGCACAGCACGCACGAAGACGGACACAGCACGCACAAGGACAGGCACAGCATGCACGAGGACGGACACACCACGGATGAGTGAGTACGGCATCGGGCTGGCGGAGGGCTACGACGAGCGGCAGCCCGTCGTCCTGCTCCTCGACACCTCGGCCTCCATGGGCCGGCCCGCCGAGCGGCCCCGGATCGACGAGCTGAACGAGGCGCTGGAGCGCTGGTTCGCCGAGGTCAGGGCGGAACCGAGGCTGCGCGCGCGGGTGGAGGTCTGTCTGATCGGCTTCGACTCACGGGTCCAGGTCTTCGACCCCGCCCAGGACCGGCTGGTGCCGGTCGGGGAGGCCCCGGCGGACCGGGTCTTCGTCCCCGTGGACCGGATGCGTCCGCCCCGGCTGGCGGCGGACGGGCTCACCCGGATGACCGACGCCGTGGAGACCGCCCTCGTCCTCGCCCGGGAACGCTACCGGGATTTGCAGGCCCGGCGGGTCCAGGTGCGGCGGCCCTTCCTGTGGGTGCTGACCGACGGCGCGCCCAGCGACGCCGACGGACAGCGGATGGAGCCCACCGCGCTGACCGCCACCGCCGAGCGGATCCGCCTCGGCGAGGAACGCGGCGAATGCGTGTTCCAGGCGGTCGGGGTGCGCGGCGCCGACCTTGAGCTGCTGCGGGTCCTCGCGCCCAAGGCGGCGCTGATGCTGGAGGGCCTGGACTTCAAGCAGATCCTCGAATTGATGTTCCAGAGCTCGGACCGCGTCAACCCCGACCAGTCCGCCGACGAGATCCACGGCCAGGTCGCCGATCTCGCCGCCCGGCAGCGACGGCTGCGCCTGCTGGAGGAGCGATACCAGTGATCGTCGCGGGGGCCGCCGTGCAGGGCACCGGGCATCTGGCGGCGGGACAGGGATGCCAGGACGCCTTCAAGGCGGTGGACCTGGGCGATGGCGCCGTGCTCGCCGTCGCGGACGGCGCGGGCGGCCGGGAGCGCAGCGCCCTCGGCGCGCACCTCGCCGTCGACACGGCCTGCCGGGTGCTCCGCGAGGACATCCCGGACGCGGACGACCCGCCGGGGACCTGGACCCGGTGGACCGCCCAGGCCGGCGCCCGGGTGGTCGCCGAGTACGTACGCGCCGTCACGGCCGTCCTGCCCGACACCCCGCCCGTCGATGTCGGCGCGCTCGCCGCCGTCCTGGCCGCCGCCGTCGTCCGGCCCCCCTGGGCGGCGTTCGTCTCGGTCGGCGACTGCTTCGCCACCCTGCTCACCCGGGAGGCGGCCGACCCGGACGGCGATCCCGCGCCCCGCGCCGAGCGCTGCCATCTCGTCCTGCCGCCACCCGAACCCGGCGGACCGGGACCGGTGTTCCTCTCCTCGCCCCAGGCCGCCCTGCGCGTCCGGACGTTCGCGGTCTGGGAACCCAGCCTCAGCGGAGTCGTCCTGGCCACCGACGGCTGCACCGCCCTCACCCTGGACCACCCCTCCGTCCACGGACTGCCCCCGGAAGCGGGGCCGGTGCCGTCCGAACGGTTCTTCGGCGGACTCAGCGCCACCCTCCGCGCCAACGGCGGCGACGCCGAACCCCTGCGCGCCCTGCTCTCCGGCCCGGCTGCGGCCCGCACCGGTGACGATCTGACCGTGCTGTGCGCCCTGGTGGAGGGGAGGTGACCATGGCCCTGATCGTGGTGTCCGGCACCGGCCGCGAATGGCGGCTCACCGACCGGATCGGCAGCGGCTCCGAAGGCGTCGTCTACGGCGTCGAGGACGCCCGCCCCCTGGTGGCCAAGCTCGTCCCCGACCCGCCCGACCCCGCCGCCTGCCGCCGCCGAATCGCCCGGCTGGCCAGGCAGCGCCGCGAACCGCGCACGGTACGGCTGCTCGCCGCGCGGCCGGTGCGGGTCGCCTGGCCGATGGTGGGCGTACGGACCAAGACCCGGGGCAGCGACGGCGCCGACGCGATCGACGGCTATGTCATGACCGACATGCGCCACGCGCACCGCCCGTTCGCCCAACTGCTCACCCCGGCCGCCCGCCGCGTCCTGCTGCCCGGCGCGACCTGGGCGACCGCGCTCGCCGCCGCCCGCTCACTGGCCCGGCTCCTCGCCGATCTGCACGCCGAGGGCTATGTGGTGGGCGACCTCAAACCCGACAACCTCTGGGTGGACGGCCGGGGCGAGGTCGGCATGGCCGATGTCGACTCCTGGCAGTTCACGGACGGCGGCGAACTCTTCCCGGGCCGCATGGGCACGCCGGGCTACACCGCCCCCGAACGGATCGGCCCCGCCGCCGGTACCCCGCCGGACCGGACCTCCGACGACTTCGTGCTCGCCGTCCTCGTCCACCAGCTCCTGATGGGCGGCCTCCACCCGTTCGCCGGCCACCCCGCCGACGGCGGCGACTACCTCTCCTACGACGACAACGTCCTGCACGGCCGCTGCCGCCTCCTCGACCGCACCTCGGTGCGGCTGCCCCGCTCCGCGCCGCCGGTCGATGTGCTGCCGCGCCGCCTGACCGGGCTGCTGCGCGACGCGTTCGGCGGGATCCGGCCCCCGGCGGAGGTATGGGCGCACGCCCTGGCCGCCGAGTCGGCCACGGGGCGCCTGCGGACCTGCGCGGCGGACACCCGGCATGTGTTCACGGTGGAACGGCCCTGGTGCCCCTGGTGCGATCTGGCCTACCGGCCGGGCGGGAGGTCGGCGGGGGATGGGGTGGCGCGGGGTGGGGTGGCGTCGGGCGGGTCGTCGTCGGGCGGTACGGCATCGGAGGGGGCGGCATCGGAGGGCACGGCATCCGACGGGACGGCATCGGGCGGCACGGGGAAGACGGAGGGGGGAGCCGGATGACCGGGGTGACGGGGGACAACGGGGACACCGGGGGGTCCGGGGCGACTGGGGGGTCCGGGGTGACCAGGGGCGGTAGGGCGGCCGGGGACACGGGGGCCACTGCGGGCCCCAGGGCGGCTGCGGATGCCGGGGCGAGCAGGGACGGCAGGGCGACTGGGGAGTCCGGGGCGACCAGGGACGGCAGGGTGACCGGAGCCACGGGGGCCACCGGGGCCACCGGTCAGTCCGGGGCGAGCGCGAACACCAGGGCGACCGGGAACACCACGTCAACCAGGAACACCACGTCACCCGGAACGACCGGAAACACCGCTACGGCCCCGCCCCGCACACCCCAGATCTCCGTGGCCCGCAGGCTCGACCGCTGCACGGTGCTGGGCCCGGGGACCCGGGCCGTGCTCTGGGTGCAGGGCTGCCCCCTGCGCTGCCGTGGCTGTGTCGCGGCGGAGACCCTGCCCTTCGAGGGCGGCACCGCCCACCCCGTGGACGAACTCGCCGACTGGCTCTGCGCCCTGCCCGGCATCGAGGGCGTCACCCTCTCCGGTGGAGAGCCCTTCAGCCAGGCCGCCGCCCTCGCCGCGCTGCTCGACACCGTCCGCGCCCGCAGACCCGATCTGAGCGCGATGGCCTACTCCGGATTCCGGTACGAGGCGCTGCGCGCGGGCGGCCCCGACCGGCGGGCCCTGCTGAGCCGTCTCGACCTCCTGGTCGACGGACCCTATGTGGCCGCGCGCCACGCCGGTCTGCGCTGGCGGGGCTCCGCCAACCAGCGCATCGTCGCGCTCTCCGGCCGCTACGCCCGGCTGGCGGACGAGCCCGACACCAGCGCGGGCGTCGAAGTGTCGCTGGAGCCCGACGGATCGCTCTCCTGGGCCGGGGTGCCACCCACCCCCGGCTTCCGGGAGGGCTTCGAGGAACGACTCGCGGCACGGGGCTTCGTGCTGCACACCAAGGCACCGGGGGAATCATGAGCGGATCACCGAAATACAGCAGCGTCGCGGTCGCCCCCTCCTACCGGCGGCGCGAGGACCAGCGGCGCCGCGAGCAGCAGGCCGTCCGCCGCAGGCGTGAGCAGCAGCGCGCCAAGGCACGGGAGGCACTCGCCGCCAAACGGGCCAGGGACATCGCCGAACGGGCCCGGGAGGCCGAGCAGCGGGCCCGCGAGGCGGCCGAACGCCAGGAGCGGGCCAGGGTCGCCGAGGAGCAGCGCAAACACGCCCTCGCCACCCGGCGCCTCGCCGAACAGCAGGCCCACGCCGCCCGCCTCGGCCAGGAGCAGGCCGGTGCCGACACCCGCCGCCTGGACGAGGTACGGGAGCTGATCGGCCGGATCAGGGCCGCCGCCGACCCCGCGATCACCGGCGAACTGGACGCGCTGGAGCGGGCGGCGCAGACCCTGCGCACCCGGATCGGCGGCCCGGAACAACTCGGCGGACCGATCGAGGAACTGCGCGGACGGGCCGTCCTGCTGGGCGCCCGCCAGGACGACCGGACCCGGGACACCGACCCCGCCGCCGTCCTGACCCGCTTCGAGACCCGGCTCACCGCCCTGGGACCGGACGCGGCCCGGCACGACCCGGAGGGACGGCAGCGCTGCCTGGACCTGCTCGACCGGCTCCGCGCCGCCTCCGGCCCCGACGACCGGACCCGCTTCGAGGCCCTGCTCGGCACGGTGGAACACGCCCTGACCCGGCATGCCGCGACAGCCACCCGGCACGTCGAGGAGGAACAGCGCGCCGCGCGCCTGGCCGAGGAACAGGCCACGGCACAGGCGGAGCAGGCGGCGGCGGCCGAGGCCGAGCGGTCGGCCCGGCAGGAGGCCCGGCGCGCGGCGGAGGAAGCGGCACGCGAGCGCGCGGCGGCCGAGCAGGAACGCCGTACCGCCGCCCTCGGCGAGGCCGCCGACCGGCTCGACATCGTGCAGCGCCCCGCGCGGGACGCGGCGGACGAGGCCCGTGAACTGGGCGACCCCGCCCTCGCGGAACGCGTCGAGGACGCCCTGCGCACCGTCACTACCGCCGTCCGCTCGGCCGTCCCGGACGAGGCCCTCGCGGCGGTCACCGCCCTGGAGGAACTGCTCCCCGAGGCGGAGGCCGCGCTCGACGAGCTCCAGCTCGCCCACACTCGCCGGATGGACCTCGGGGAAGCGCTCCAGAGCGCCATGGTCGGCGAGGGCTTCGCCTTCCTCGGCGGCGAGGAGCACGGCGAACGCGTCGTCCTGCGCTTCGAACGGCCCGGCGGCGCCAGCTACGAGACGACGATCGCCACGGACCCCGGCGGAACACCCCTGGTCGTCTACCACGTCGACGGGGAGCCCGACGTCACCCTGGAGCCGTCGCCCGAGGGCGCGGTCTGCGACCGTACCGAGGATCTCCTCGCACGGGTCCATGACCTGGTCGGCGAGCAGGACAGCTTCGTCCCCGGCGAACTCACCTGGGAGGGCAAGCCGCCCTCGCGGCAGGCCAGGCCGCTGCCGGGCACCGCCGCCGAGCAGTGGCGGTGGACGTGATGAGCACGCTCGACTGGGGAAAGCGGGCGCACGGCACCGGCGGCACGGCACCGGCCGGCCCCGCAGGACAGCCGCACGACACCGGCCGGGGCGGCGAACCGGTCGCCGCCGACGGGATGATGCCGCTGTGGGCGGTCTCCCTGGGCTGGGAGCTGCGGCGCGGGCGCCAGGTCATCCTGAACGGGCAGATCAGGGACCGGTGGTGGTTCGAGGACCGGCCCGCCTCGTTCCGTCAGGTGGTCGCCGGGATGCTGGAGACCCGGGGCGCGGAGGTCGTCGGCTGGTGGGACCCGGTCGCCGGACTCACCTTCCCGCTCCCCGGCCACGCCGAACGCTTCGACCGGCTGGCGGTCGGCCTGCTGACCGGGACCGGGGGCACGGCCAGCGCCAACGACGACACCCGTGGCACCACCCGGGCCCCCGGCACTCCGGCCCCCGGCACTCTGGCTCCCGGCACTCTGGCTCCCGGCACTCCGGCCTCCGGCACTCTGGCTCCCGGCACTCCGGCCCCCGACACCCCCGACGCCGCCCCCCGCCCCTGGCAGGCCCGACCCGCCACCGACTCCCCGCCCGACCTGGACGACCCCCGCACCGGCACGGGCACGGGCACCGATACCACCTCCACCACGCCCACCACCCCCACCACCCCCCGCTCCCGCCGGGGCGACGAGCGGCAGCGCGGCCGGGACCGGCTCCTCGCCCCCCGCGCGCCCGGCCGGCCCCGTACCTTCGACGATGTCGTCGCCACCGTGCACCGACTCGTCGCCTCGCCCGACACCGCCACGGCGTTCGTGTTCGAGGACGTCGACCACCATCTCCCGCCCGGCCAGCCCGACTCGCACCTCGGCTATCTGCGGCTGCGTGCCGCCATGACCGACGCCACCTCCCCGCACGCCGCCGCCGGACCCGCGCCCCACGCCCGCAACGCGGTGCTGTGCGCGGTCGGCGATGTCGGACGGCTGCCCGGCTGGTTCCATCTGGAGGACCCGAGGATCGCGGCCCTGCACATCGGACCGCCCGACCCCAGCGAGCGGCGCCTGTGGCTGACCTGGCTGCACCGCCACTTCAACGGTGCCGAGGACGCCTCCCGCGCCGAGTTCGAGGGCCTGGTCGGCGCCACCGACGGCATGGCGGGCTGGGACATCGAGGCACTCGCCCGGACCTCCTGGCTGCGCCGCGTACCCGTGGGCAAGCCGGACAAGTTGCTGGAGCAGCACCGGCTCAATGTGAGCGTGGACCCCTGGACCCAGCTCGACCGGGACACCGTCGCCGGTGCCGCCGCCGTGCTCGGGGCCCGGGTCGTCGGCCAGTCCACCGCCGTGGACGCCGTCGCGTCCGCCCTCCAGTCCGCCTTCGTCGGCGTCGACTTCGGCAACTCGGGCACCGCTCGCCCCCGGGGCGCGTTCTTCTTCGTCGGCCCGACCGGTGTCGGCAAGACCGAACTCGCCAAGTCCGTCGCCGAGTTGATGTTCGGCGACCAGGGCGCCTACGCCCGGTTCGACATGAGCGAGTACCAGCAGGAGCACGCCGCCGAACGCCTCGCCGGGGCGCCCCCGGGTTACATCGGCTACGAGCAGGGCGGCGAGCTGACCCGCCGGGTCCAGGAGCGGCCGTTCAGTGTGCTGCTCTTCGACGAGATCGAGAAGGCCCACCCCAAGGTGCTGGACAAGTTCCTCCAGATCCTGGAGGACGGCCGGCTCACCGACGGGCGCGGCCAGACCGCCTACTTCTCCCAGTGCCTGATCATCTTCACCTCCAACACCGGCGCGGAGTCCGTGCAGGAGCTGATCAGCGGGCACCCGGACGGCGAACTGCCCTACCCGGTCCTGGAGGCCCACTTCACCCGGGCCGTGGAGGACAAGTTCCGCCAGATCGGCCGACCCGAGATCTACGGGCGCCTCAAGCCCGGCGTGGTCGTCTTCGACATGCTGCGCCGCGAGCACATCGTCCGCATCGCCGACCGGCTGCTCGCCCAGCTCAGCGAGTCGGTGCGCGAACGCCACCGGGTGGAACTGGTCCTTGACACGCAGACCCTGCACCCCTGGATCACCGAGCGCATGTCGGACCCGGAGCACCAGGCGTACGGCGGACGCCAGATCCGCAACGAACTCGAACGGGTCCGCGCGGCCGTCGTACGCCATCTGCTGGAGCACCGGCCGGTGCCGGGCACCCGTATCCGGGCCGGGATCGCCGCCGACGGCACGGCGTCCGTCTCCGTCACGGCCGACGCCGGGGAAGGGGGCGAGCGGCGATGATCGCCATCGATCTGGGGCACCGCTACGGACGGGTCGGGCGGATCGGCCCCGACGGTGAACCGGCCGTGACGACGACCGAACTCGTCGGCCCGGACGGTGTCCTCGACCCGCAGCGGGCGCTGCCCCTGCTGTTCGGTTCCGCCCCCAGCGGCTCGGCCGCCGCGGCGGCCGAACCCGACCGGCAGGCGGTCCTCGGCATCCCCGCGTCCGGCGGGCGCGAGGACGAACTGCGCCGCGCGGCCGAGAGCGCCGGGCTCGATGTGTTCCGGGTGGTGCCCGACCCGGTGGCCGTGGCCCTGCACTACGGGGCGGTCGCCGAGGGCGTGGACCGTACCGTGCTGGTCTGCGACCAGGGGGCGACGACCCTGGAGCTGACCGTCCTCGCCGTCACGCCCGACCTCACGGTCCGGATCGTCCGCACCCGAAGCCTGCCGCTCGGCGGCGACGACTGGGACGCGGCCCTCGCCACCGGCCTCGCCGGGCGGCTGCCGGACGGGACGGACCCGCACCGGGCCGGGGAGACGCTCCGCCGGGCCCTCGGCGACTCGGACCGGGCCACCGCCGACCTGCCCGACGCGACGGGCGCCCGGCATCCACTGACCCTGGACCGCGCCGACCTCGAACGGGCGGTCGCCCCGCTGCGGCGGGAGGCCCTCGACGCGGTCACCGAGGAACTCACGGCGACCCGCCCGCTCGTGGACGTGGTGCTGCTGGCCGGCGGGCTGTGCGCGACCCCGGGACGGCTGGCCGAGATCGAGGACCTGCCGGCCGCGCAGGGCCTCACCGTCCGCTGCCATCTGCCCGAACTCGCCGTCGTCCGGGGGCTGTTGGCGCTGCACCGCTTCCCGGTCCTGCGGATCGTGGCGGGCCCGGCCCCTGCCCCGGGCCCGGCCCGCACGGACGGCCGCTACCGGCTGCCGGACCCCTCCGGGGCGCCCGCGCCGCTGCCCGACCCGGATCCCCGGCCCTGGCCCCCGACACCGACCCCGGACGACCCGGAACCGGTGACAGGCGGGGACGTATCGCAGCCGGGCCCGTCCACGGCGGAGCCCCACCCGGAGCCGCCTCAGCCACCGCCGACCCCGCCGACTTCAGCCGCGGAACCGGACATCCCCGTGCCGCCTCCCGACCACGACACCCCGCCCCCGCCCCCGGAGCCGGAGCCGGACGCGGGCACACCGCCTCCGCCGCCCCCGGTCACCCCGGAGCCGACCCCGTACACCCCTTTCACCCCCGACCCGTTCGGCACCGACTCAAGCACTACCCCCGCCCCCGACACCCCCGCCCCCGACACCCCAGGCGCCGACCCGGGCGTCCACTCCGCCATCCCCGTCGAGCAGCTCCAGGTCGTCCGGCGGGGCGACCATCTGCTCGTCCTGTGGGCCTGGCCCGACGGCGCGCTCCGGGCCCGTGTCCGCTGGCGGTGCGAGAACGGCGGACCGGACCGCGTCCCGGCCGAGGGCGATCTCGTGTGCCGCCGCCGGGTCTACGAGCACGACGGCGGACTCGATCTGACCGTCGGCCGCGGCGCGGTCACCCTCACCGTCGAGGCCCTGGTCCCGGCCGGGCACGGGGTGGACTGCGAGGGCGCCTCCTCGCTGCTGGTGGACGCCGAGGCCCTGGTGGTCGAGTACGAACCGAGTGTGCGCCGACGCCTCAAGGGCCGGGTCGCGTCGGTCGCCTTCACCTGTGTGACCGGCTGCGAGCTGCCCGCGCTGCGGATCGTGCACAGCCTCGGCCGGTTCCGTCCCACCAGCGCCGCCGAGGGGACCGTCGTGCACGAGATGGCCGCGCAGCGGCTGCCCGCCGGGACCCCGGTGACCGTGGAGTTCCCGCTGCCGCCCACCCGGGGTCCGTCCTGGCTGGTCTGCTTCCCCGTGCACGCGGACGCCGCCGCCGACGCCGCCGTGGACATCCGCCCGACCGCGCTGCACAGACTGCGAGTGACCTGATGGCCCGACGCCTGACCTGCCCGTACTGCTACGAGAACTTCACCGCGCGCGAGATCCGCTTCCGCTGCCACGGGCGGCTCAGCCCGGCCGGGAAGCAGTGCCGGCGGGTCCGCGACCAGGTGCTCGACGAGCGCCGGGGACCGCGCCCCAGCCATGACCTCGCCCCGGACTTCGCCGCGGACGGCCGCCGCCCGACCGCCCCCTGCCCGGAGTGCAAGGGGGAGAGCGCGTACCGGATCTGCCCGGTGTGCCACTCGGAGCTGCCCGTCCAGTTCGGCCGGGTCGACAACCGGCTGATCGCCATGGTCGGCGCCAAGGCGTCCGGCAAGACCGTCTATATGACCGTGCTGCTGCACGAGATGCGCAACCGGATCGGCGAGGCGTTCGGCGCCGCCCTGATGGGCCTGGACGACGCGACCATGCGGCGCTTCAGCACCGACTACGAGGACCGGCTCTACCGCGACCACCAGATGTTCCCCGGCACCCAGACCGCCTCCACCAACCTCAACCGCGTCGACCCGCTGGTCTTCCGTTTCAGTCTGCACCGCTCCACCCTGCTGCGCGGCAGACGGCCCCAGCACTCCGTCCTGTCGTTCTTCGACACCGCGGGCGAGGACTTCAACTCCCGCGAGAGCGTCGAGCTGAACACCCGCTATCTCACCAACGCCGACGGCATCATCCTGCTGCTGGACCCGCTCCAGATGCCCGACGCCCGCGACGGCGCCCTCCCGGGCACACCGATGCCGGGCACCGAGGGACTCGACGCCCCCATGAACCTGCTGTCCCGGGTCACCAATCTGCTCCTCGCGCCCCGGGCCGGCCGCCCCGGACAGAAGATCGACACCCCCATCGCGGTGGCCTTCTCCAAGATGGACGCCTTCTGGCACCTGCTGGACAGCAGCAGCCCGCTGCGCGACCACGCCCCGCCCAGCGCCCGCTTCGACGTGAGCGACAGCCTCAGCGTCCACGAGGAGGTGCGCCGGCTCCTCAAGGACTGGGACGGCGTCCAGATGGACCAGCTCCTGGAGAACCACTACACCCGCTACCGCTACTTCGGGGTGTCCGCCCTCGGCCGCAACCCCACCCCGGAC
Organism: Streptomyces sp. NPDC004610; assembly: GCF_040609715.1. Classification (NCBI taxonomy): domain Bacteria; kingdom Bacillati; phylum Actinomycetota; class Actinomycetes; order Kitasatosporales; family Streptomycetaceae; genus Streptomyces; species Streptomyces sp. NPDC004610. The sequence goes on from NZ_JBEXLA010000005.1 coordinate 191,957, forward strand.
GCCCGGGTCGCCCCCACCGGCATCCAGCCCTACCGGGTGGCCGACCCGCTGCTGTGGCTGCTCTCCGAGTTCGGCTCGGTGCCGAAGGCGGGACGCGGATGACCCCGCTGGGCGCGGACCGGCCGCCGACCGGACCGGGCGCCCGCTTCCAGCAGCTGTACTACACCTCCTGCGAACATGGACTGAGCGGGTTCTCCGGGTTCCAGTTCAACGCGGTGAGCCCGGACGTCAGCGCCGAGACCCGGCAGGCCGTCGAGGCCCTCGCCGGCTACGAACCCCCGCGCTCCCTGGTCGAGTCCGACACCCCGGAACTCCTCGACCGCTGCCCCGTCAACCTCACCTACCGGCCCTACGACACCCGGGGCCGCTCCGCCAGCGTGCTGTGCGTGCGGTACGTGGGCCGGGACTCCGCCCGCCGGTTCGGCAACTACTTCGCCCACGCCCTGCACAGCGACGACTTCCCGGCGGCCGGCGGCGGCATGCTCGGGATCGAGCTGTGGGACTCCCCGGTGTGGACCCGGGCCACCTCCCCCAGCACCGAGATCCCGGCACTCCGGGGCACACCCCCGCGCGGCCCGCTCGCCGCCGCGGCCGTCGGCGACTTCGTCCGCGCCCATCCGCACGCGGCCCGGCTGCCGCACCTGCTGTCCGCCGTGCTCACCGCGCTCACCGCGCACGGCTCGGTGGTCGTGGTCGACGAGTCCACCGACCGCATCGCGCACTGGTTCGCCGCCGTCTCCTATCTGCTGCCGCCCCCGCTCGCCCGCCGTCTCTCCTTCGCCACCTATGTCCTGCGCCCCGCCCGCAGCAGACTCCACCTCATCGGCACCGTCCCCGAGGCCCCGCTCGACTTCGGCACCGACGACGAGGCCGCCTACACCGTCTTCGACTTCGCCCGGGGCCGCTTCCCCGAGGTCGCCCTGCCCCGGCTGGTGCCGCTCCTCACCCGGATCGGCGTCGGCTCCGTCCGGTCCGTCTGGTCCTGGACGGCGGACTATGTGCACGGCGGCGAGGAGACCCCGGACGACTGGCACGCGCCCGTCGCCGCCGCGGCGGCCAGCGGCGGCATCGCCCTCACCGGCGACGATGTGCGCGCGGTGATCGCCTGGCTGCCCGGCGCCGACCATCTGGGGGCGCGGCGGGGCGCCGTCGCCGCCGATCTGCACCGCGAGCACCGGGACCTGGACGACACCCAGCTCGCGGCCCTCAGCGCCGCCGCCGAGGCCGGCGGCGACCGGGCCGTCCACCAGGAGATCGAGGGCAAGCTGCACGAGTCCCGGATGCGGGCCCATATGACCGGCGCCGAGGACGCCCCCGCGCCCGTCCCGATCACCGACCCGGCGGAACGCCGCCGCGCCACCGCCCTGTGGGAACGCCTGCTGCGCACCGAGGCCGGCACCGTACGCCAGCGGGTACGGCTGCTGCTCTGGGCCCGGGGCGCCCGCCTCGCCCCGGAACCCGACCTGTTCGCCCGGGAGACCCTCGACCTGGCCCGGACCCTGCTGGGCTCCGCCACCCCCGGCCCCGGCCTGCGCGGCGAGGTGGTGGACCTGCTGCGAAGTCAGCCCCGGATGCGGGAGGCGCTGGCGGACGCCGTGCAGGAGGCGCTGGAGCGGCGGGACGGCCAGGAGCAGCTGTTCGCGCAGTTCCCCGCCGATCTGCTCGACGCCCATGACCTGCGCGACCGGCCACTGCTCCTGGAGTACCACCTGCGGGCACGGGCCGAACGGGAACCCGCCCGCACGATCGAGATCATGTTCGCGATCCTGCGGATCCGCGGCCGGACCTCGCCCGACGCCGAACTGCTGCGCGGGCTGTGGCGCCACCCGTCACGCACCTGGACCCACCGGGAGGCCCTGCTCATCGCCGAACGCCTGTCCGGCGGGGGAGGGGTCGACGAGGCCGTCGGCGACTGGTTCGCCCGCGCGGTCAATCAGCGCATCGACGACAACTCCGATCTGACGGCCTGTCTGGCCCTGTGCGAGGCGCTCGCCCCGGCCGCGCGGTACGCCTGGCTGCCCCCGGCCGCGCAGCGACGCGTCCGCACCATCCTCGACCTGGAGCGGGCCCTGCGCGAGAAGCAGGAGGCCACCGAACTCGCCCGCGCGTTCCGGGTCCCCGGGATCGCCCTGTGGACCGCGCCCCAGGCGATGAAGCGCTACCGGCTGGTCCCGGCCATGCTGCGGCTGCCCATGGACATCGCCCGGCTCGCCGAGGACATCACCGAGTTCGACCACTCCCTCGCCGAGCAGTACCTCACCGCCGTGCTGCGGACGGCCCGGGGCGCCGAGCGGGCCGACGACATCGCGCTGACCCATGTCGCAGCCGTCGCCGCCCTGCCCGTCAGCGGACGGCTCCCGGAGGCGCAGCAGGACTGCGTCTACGATCTGCGCGCCCACACCGGCGACCACTGGCGCCCCGCCGACCTGGAACGACTGCGGGCCGCGGTCGCCCCGCACTATCCACGGCTCGCCGACTACTACCGCCAGTGCGCCGAGAACCGGCTCAGCGGCACGCGCAGACTGGCCCGCAAGATACGGCTGCCGCGCCGCCGCGGCAGGGACGAGGCCGTCGGGGGTTCTGGCGGGTCCGGCGGGTCCGGCGGGTCCGGGGGCTCAGGCGGCTTCAGGGGCTCAGGCGGCTCCGGGGGGTCCGGAGGGACCGGGGGCTCCGGCGGGTCCGGGGGCTCTGGCGGCTCCGGGCCCTCGGGTTCCGGTGCGACGACGGGTTCGGGCCGGACGGGCTCCGGCTCCCCGGGCTCCGGCCCCCCGGCCCCCGACTCCTCCTCCCCCTCCCCCTCCTCTCCCTCCTCCCCCTCCTCCGGCCCCGGCTCCCCGGACAAGAAGAAGGGTCGGTGACACCTCATGTCCGAGATCGTCCGCTGGGTCCTGGTGCCGGTGTTCTATCTCGCCGGGCTCTTCTTCTACCTCCTGGTCGTCCCCGCGATCGTGCTGCTGCGCGGCCTCGCGCTGGCGATGGAACTCGTCTGGGGCCACGGCCGTCTGCTGGTCGGGGTCCTGTACCGGCGCACCCCCGAGTTCCGGACCCTGACGCCGTACCGCCCGCAGGACGAGGAGGTGAAGGCCCACCGGAACTACTTCTTCGGGCCCGGCTTCCGTGATCTGCGCCAGGTCCTCATCCTGGACCGCCGCTGGTATCTGCGGACGATCGGCGACGCGTTCCGTGTCGTGACCTCGGGCCAGTTCGTCACCCCGGTCCGGCGCCGCGCCTGGTCGGTGCCGTACGGGCTGACGCTGTATCTGGGCCTGTGCCTGGGCGCCGTCCTGGCGCTGCCGCCGCTGGCCGTGCTGCTCGCGCTGCACGGGCTCGTCCTCCTTCTGCTGACCGGCGGAGCCCGCCTGGTGGCCGGCGTCCTGCGGGCCCTGGACCGGGCCGTGCTGTGGGCGAAGCGGCTGCGCACCGGCATGCTCTGCCCGCACTGCTTCGAACGCGTCCCCTACCCCTCCTACGACTGCCCCCGGGCCACCTGCCGACGCCGGCACACCGACATCCGGCCCGGCACCTACGGCATCCTCCGGCGCCGCTGCGAGTGCGGGGAGCGGATGCCGACGCTGCTGATGCTGATGAGCCGGGACGCCCGGCTCCAGGCGTACTGCGTCCACCCGCACTGCGGGAAGCCGATGAACGCGGACGCCGGGCACATGCCCGAGGTGGTGATACCGCTGATCGGCGGGCGGGCCGCGGGCAAGACCCAGCTGATGGCGGCGATGCTGCTGGCCTTGGAGAACGCCGCCGCGCGCGGCGGCCCCGCCCTCACCCTCGCCGACGACGAGTCCCGGGGCGCCTACGACGTACTGCGCGTGGTGCTCCAGACGCAGGGCCACACCCTCGCCACCCAGAAGGCCCTGCCCCGGGCCCGCTCCTTCGTCCTGGGCGCCGGCCGCTCCGAACGGCTGGTGCACCTCTTCGACACGGCGGGGGAGCGGTTCGTCGACCGGGACGAGACGGACGCCCTGCGCTACGCGCGCGCCGCCCGCACCTTCGTCTTCGTCCTCGACCCGATGTCGGTGAAGGCGTTCTGGACGTCCCTGGCCACCGCGCCCGATCTGCAACTGGACCGCACCCTGGCCTCGACGGTGGACCCGGAGGAGATCTTCGGCCGCTCGATCCAGGCGGTGGCCGCGATGGACGCCCCCCTCAAACGCTCCCGCCTGGCCGTCGCCATCAGCAAGACCGATCTGCTCGCCGCCCACGGCCTGGCCCCGGACCGCCTCGACGACAGCGACCACGCCCGCGCCTGGCTCCGCGACGAACTGGGCCTGCGCAGCCTGATCCAGGCGATGGAACTGGACTTCCAGGAGGTCCGCTACTTCTGCACCGCCGCCGTGGCCGACGAGAACGCCGAGGTGGACCCCAGCATCACCCGCTTCGCGGACTGGTGCCTGGGGGAGTGAGCGGCCCTACTCGGCACGCCGGAACCGGAAGGGCTCCCCGCCCTCCTGCCCGCTGGGAGTCGCCACCAGCGAGTCCCCATCGACCACGACATCCAGGCTCATCGGAACATTCACCGAGACACAGGCGGACTCGAACGCGATGCGGTACTCAAGCCCGCCGCCCCCGCCTTCTTCCTCCTCCTCGCCCTGGGCCGTCACCTCCGCGTCCCCGCACAGCCGGGTCGGCGAGGTCCCGAGGACGGCCCTGCCGTCCTTGTCGACGCTGATGCTCGACCCGTCCGCGAAGTCGGCGTACCCCGGCGGCTGCGCCCCCTGCGCAACCCACTCACCGGCGATCGGATCCGCCTCCTCCGCACATCCCGCGAGCACCAGCCCGGCGGCAACAGCGGTCAGCACAGCGAGTGTTCGGCGCATTCGGGTCTCCCGGTGACGGACGGCAGGGTGCGCGCGCATTCAAGCAGAGTGCGGCGCCCTCCCTCGGCAGTACGGACCGAAACTCTCGCCACCGGCTCGTGAACCGGCCGCGTCGACCGCGCGGCCCCGCTCCATGAGGAAGTCCCTGAGCTGGGCGCCCCGGCTCCGCGGGAAAGTGCCTGAGCCGAGCCCCCGGCTCCGCGGGAAAGTCCCCGACCGATGAGTTCTCGATCCCGCCAGAGTCAGTGAGGGGGAAGTGGGCGTGTCCGACGGTCCCGACGGACCCCGGCACCCCGTACGGCCCGACCGGAGAGTGTGAACCCATGAGTACAGATGTGAGGACGGACATGACCGCCACCCCCGCCGCCCGCTCGCTGGAGGTGCCCGGTGCCCGGCTGCACCACGAGCTGCGCGGCGCGGGCCCGCTGGTGGTGCTGGTCGGCGCCCCGATGGACGCCGGGGCCTTCGCCCCGCTGGCCGAGCTGCTCGCCACCGATCACACGGTGCTCACCACCGACCCGCGCGGCATCAACCGCAGCACGGTCGACGACCCGGGCCAGGACTCGACGCCGGAACTGCGGGCCGACGATCTGGCCCGGCTCATCGTCCACGCCGACGCGGGCCCGGCCGCCGTCCTGGGCTCCAGCGGCGGTGCCGTGACCGCGCTTGCCCTCGCCCGGACGCGTCCCGACCTGGCGCACACCGTTGTCGCGCACGAGCCGCCGCTGATCGAGCTGCTGGAGGACCGGGACCGGCTGCGCGCCGGGACGGAGGAACTCGTCGCCACCTATCTCGCCGGGGACGTCACCGGGGCCTGGCGGAAGTTCTTCGCCCAGGCCGGGATCGCGATCCCCGAGCCCGCGATCGAGCAGATGTTCGGTGGGGAGCGTGATCCGCGGCAGGTGGCGGACGAGCGCCGCTGGTTCGCCCATGAGATGCGGGGCTCGACGTTCTGGCAGCCCGATCCGGCGGCTCTGCGCGGCGCCGCCACCCGGATCGTCGTGGGGATCGGTGACGCCTCCGCGGGACAGCTCTGCGACCGGACCTCGCGCGCACTCGCCCTGGCACTGGGTGACGAACCCGTGCTGTTCCCCGGCGACCACACCGGGTTCGTGGAGGCCCCCGAGTCCTTCGCCGCCCGGCTGCGCGAGGTTCTGGGCGAGGGCTGAGCGGACCGGACTCCTGGGCCGGGCCGCGGCGCGGGGCACCCGCCGGACCGGGCACGACAGGACGATCCGGTCGGAGCAGCCTCTGCCCGAGCCCGGCCCGCACTCAGGACCGGGGCCCGTACCAACGTGGCGCCGCCCCCTGCGCCGCCGGGTCCGACCGGTCGGCCGATCCGCGCGGTGCCCTCCGGGTGAACCGCGTACCCCCCAGGTGGCCGCCCCGGTGCGGCGGCGGTACAGGAAGAGGGATGTCCAGCCACGGCGAGCCCCCCTCCTCCCGGCCCCCGGCCGTCCCCGCCGGACTGCGGGTCGCCGCCGCCTACGCCTGGCGGATCGTGGTGGTGGCCGTCGTGGTCCTCGGGGTCTTCTCCGTGCTCGGCCGCTTCCACCAGATCGCCGTGGCCGTGTTCCTGGCGCTGGTGGCGACGGCCGTGCTGCGGCCCACCGCCGGGCTGCTGGCCCGGATGCTGCCCCGCTCGGTCGCGGTCGGGGTGACGGTGATCGGCAGTGTCCTCCTCGTCGGCGCTGTCCTCGCCCTGATCGCGGAGGTCGTCGCCGGTCAGGAGAGCACCCTGGCCCGGGACTTCCGCACCGGCTTCGACCGGATCGAGCGCTGGCTGGAGGGGCCGCCGTTCCGGCTCTCCCCGCACGCCCTGGCCGACCTCCAGTCCCAGTTCGGGCACCTCCTCTCGGACCACCGCTCCGCCGTCGTCAGTACCGCCCTGAGCGGCGCCGGACGGGCGGTGGAGGTGGTCACCGTGTTTGCCCTCGCCGCGTTCTGCTCGGTCTTCTTCATCCACTCCGGGGACCGGTACTGGGCCTGGTTCCGCGACCAACTGCCGTCCCGGTTCCGGAGGCGTGCGGGGGTCGCCGGGAGGGCCGCGTGGCGGACCTTCACCGGCTACACCCATGGCGTCCTGCTCGTCGCCACCGTCAACGCGGTCCTCGTCGGTGTCGCGCTCTCCCTGCTCGGGGTGCCGCTCGCGCTGCCGCTGGCCCTGCTGGAGTTCTTCGCCGCGTTCGTCCCCCTGATCGGCTCGCCGATCGCCCTGGCCGTCGCGGTGGTGATCGCGCTCGCGTCCAAGGGGCCGCTGGTGGCGGGGATCGTGGTGGTCCTCATCGTGGTCATCGGGCAGATCGAGGGCCATCTGCTGCACCCGCTCGTGATGAGCTGGGCGGTCCGGCTCCACCCGGTCGTGGTGGCCCTCACGGTGGTCGGAGGCGCCCTCACCGCCGGGGTGCTCGGCGCGGTGGTGGCCGTCCCCCTGGTCGCCGTGCTCTGGTCGATACGGCAGGCGCTCAGGGGGACGGCTCCGGCCGACCCGGTATGAACGGCTCCGGCCGGTTTGTATGAACGGCTCCAGCCGACCTGTAGGAACCCGGCTGCAACCGGCCTCAATGAACGGCCCCGACCGGGTGGGTTCGCGGCTCCGACCGGCCTAGATGAACGGCGTCCCCGCTTCGAGACCCGACAGCACCCTGCCGTACAGCTCCAGATTGGTGGTGGGGTTGATGAACGAGTGCAGGTTCAGCGCGTTCAGGTCCCGCACGATCCGCTGGATCGGCACCTCCCGGTTCAGGGACGAGGCGCCCGACGCCGACCCGATCAGATCACCGGCCTCCTTGCACAGCCGCGTCACATATCCGCTCTGCCCCCTGACCCGCGCCCGTTCCAGCTCCGTGAACGGCTCCCCGGCGGCGGCCCTGGCGTCCATCAGCTCCACGAACTCGGTGGTGAGCAGCTCCGCGCAGGACACCTTCAGCGCGGCCTCGGCGAACTGGAGATGCGTCAGCGGGGCCTCGTGCTGATGCTCGTAGCGGGAGTAGGTGATGCCCCGCCCGTGGATGGTCTCACCGAACTCCGCCAGCGCCGCCCGCCCCAGACCCAGGGCGCTCGCCGCCGCCCAGGCGCAGAACACCAGCAGCACCGGCGTCCCGAAGTAGGGGTCGGCGCCATTGCGGAGCGACGGGAACCCACCCGCCAGCAACGGCCCCACCGGCAGCACCCGATGGGCCGGTACCCGGACGTCCTGGGCGACGACGGTGTTGCTGCCGGTTCCGGCCAGACCGGTGACGTCCCAGTCGTCCAGCACCTTGAGATCGCTCGTCGGAATCGCCAGCCACAGCATCTCCGGCGGGCCGTCCCCGGTGTCGGCCATCGCGGTCAGCAGATGCCAGTGGGCGTCCTGGCAGCCCGTCGCGAAGGGCGAGTTCCCGTTCACCACATACCCGCCGTCCACCGCAGCGGCCTTCGAACCGGGGATCAGTGTGCCCCCGACCCGCACATCGGGGCTGGTGAAGATCTCGTCCTGCGCCTCGTCGGGGAACAGGCCCGCGATGTACGAGCACCCCGACTGGATGATCGACTTGAACCCGGCCGACCCGCAGGCCGCGGAGACCTCGCTCAACACGTCGACCTGCGTCCGGATCGAGGACTGGTAACCGCCGTAGTGACGGGAGACGGCCATCCGGTGGATCCCGGCGGCCGAGAGCGCCTCGACGACCTCCTCGGCGACCCTTCCCTCCCGCTCCGTCCGCACGGCGTGCGAGCGGATGAGCGGCCGGAGCCGCCGTACCCGTGCGACGAGGTCGGCGTCCGGACGAGGAGCTGACGAACCGGCCAAGGGGTGACCTCCGGTCTGGGGCCTGGGATGGACCCTCACCGTCGCTCTGGCCGTCGAGGACTGTCAATGCCCCATCCGGGCAATGGAGGTGATCCGGCCGCGGCAACCCACCCCTCTTCCGGGCGGCGTTGCCTACCCGCCCACCGGATCGTTGGCTCCGATGGCCTCGAACGCCACCCAAGGGGAGGGAACACCCGTGACCGGACCGAGCGTGCGGCAGACCGTACGGAAGATCGTCGCAGGCCAGGCTCCGCAGGAACTGGCGCTGCTGGACGGGATGGCCGCACTGGACGACCGCGAGATCACCCGGGTCCTGCGCCGCTCCCGGGAACGGCGTGATCCCCTCGGCTTCGGGGTCACCGAAGTGGCCGCGCTGATCACCCCGGTGGTGTGGCTGGTCGTCAGCGAGGTCGCCCAGCGCGGCGCGGCTGCCGCCGTGGACGGAGCCGGGCGCAAGGGCCTCGCCCTGCTGCGCAGGCTCCGGGGCGAGCCGTCGCCGCCGCTGGAGGTCCCCGCCCTGTCGCCCGAGCAACTCGCCGCGGTGCGCGGCAAGGTCCTCGCGCGGGCCCTGGCGGCGGACCTGGAGCCGGACCGGGCCGAGAGCCTGGCCGACGCGGTGGTGTCGGGGCTGGCGATCGCACCGGATGAGTCCTGAGGAATGCGGATCGAACGGGAGGACCAGCGCGCCCTGGGCCAGGGCACCACCCGCCGGTGCGCGCTGTTCCTGGTCCTGGTGGTGACCCTCGCCCTGGGACTCCCACTCCACCTGGCGCAGGGGCTGGGTGCGGCCCCGCCCCGTCCGCAGCCCCGGTACGGGCCACCGACCGAGTCGATGATCGGGCACCCCCTGGACACCGCGGACCCGGGCACGGCGGCCCGCGCGTACGATCCCGCCGACCTGGACGCCGCCGTCCCCTTCGCGCTGTGGGGGTGCGGGCTGACGCTGGCGCTCGCGACGGCACTGTTCCTCTGCGGCCCCCGATGGCGGCTGCGCGGCGGCCGACTCGACGAGATCGGAGCCGGAGCCGGAGCCGGAGCCGGCGCCGGACAGGGCCCCGAGGCGCTGCTGCTCCACGAGGCCCTGCGGCTGCTGGTGCGGCGGTCGGGGGTCGTGCCCTCGCCGGTCTTCCTGCGCGACCCGCGCCGCCTCACCACGGGCGCGGTGACCCTCGGCGGCGCAGGCCGGTACGCCGTCGTCCTCGACAACGGCCTGTGCGCGCTGCGCGCCGGGGGCGGCGACGGGGCCCGGGTCTTCGACGCGGTGGTGCTGCACGAGCTGGCGCACATCCGCAACCGCGATGTCGAACTCGGCCTCGCCCTGCGGGCCTTGTGGCAGGCGTTCTGCCTGGTCGTCGTCCTCCCCGGGACCGGCTTCCTGACCTGGCTGTGTCTCCGGGACGTCACCGGCGCAGCGGCCGTACCCCGGATGTCACCCTGGCCGACGGCCCTCGCGCTGGCCGGGCTGACGGCCCTGACGTACGCCGCCTACACCGAGTTCCTGCGCAGCCGCGAACTGTGCGCCGATCTGGACGCGGTCGACTGGGGAGCCGATCCGGAAGCCTGGGGCGTTCTCGCCGTCAGCGCGATGGGCCCCGGCTGGGACCGGGCCGCCTGGGACGCCGGGCCGAGGAGCTTCCGCGAGCTGCCCGGCTGGCTCCGCACGGCCCGTCCGCTGCGGGCGGCCACCCGCCCCTGGCACACCCACCCCGGCTGGTGGCGGCGCCACCGGGCCCTGAAACGACCGTCCCGGCTGACCGGGTCGCCCGGCACGGTCCTCCAGGCCCTGCTGCTGACCGGCGTCATCGTCGTCCTGCTGACCGTGCTGCTCACCCTGCTCGCCCCGGCCTCCCGGCTCGGGCCGCTGCCCGGCCTGCTGTTCGCCGCCGGGGTGGTGCTGTGCGGATCGCTCGGCCGTGATCTGACGACCCACCCCAACGCCCCGTTCCGCCCCCGCCCCCGCACCTTCGGCACCGGCGCGAGGGGCGGCACGCGCCGGGCGGCGGTGCTAGGGGTGTGTGGGCTGCTGCTGTTCCTGCTGGACCCGCTCGGCAGGCTCCTGAGCGACGTCTGACGGGTGGTCAGGGCCGTGGGAGGCCCCTCGGGGTGGGCGGTCGAATGCCCAGCCCTGCCTCCCCTACCCCGACAGTTGACTCAGTCAACTCCCCGCCCCCGTCCCCGTCCCCACCCTCGTCCCCGTCCCCCGGTCGATGGCCGCCGCCAGCAGGCTGACATCGTCCCTCGCCCAGTCGATGCCGAACTCCTCGGCGGCCTGGTAGAGGGCGGCGACGGCCTTCGGCGGGGTGGGTGCGTCCAGGGCGGCCAGCGTGTCGGAGGCGCGGTCGCCGCCGAAGTCCTCGCCGTCGGTGCCGCGGCCCTCGGTGAGACCGTCGGTGGACAGCACCAGCAGATCGCCGGGCCCGAGCCGGGTGGTGCGGGTGGGCCAGGTGCCGGGCGGGGCCGCCAGATACGGGTGGATGATGGGGCCGGTGGTCCCGAGGCGTTCGACCGTGCCGTCGGCCCTCCGCAGGAACGGCTTCTCGTGACCGGCGTTCACCCAGCCGAGGGTGGCGCGTTCGGGGTCCAGGACGGCGATGGCCAGGGTGGTGAAACGCTCGTCCTCGCCGGCCAGGGCGTGGTTCGCGGCCCGCAGCGCGGTGTCCAGATCGGCACTCAGCCGCAGACTGACCGTCACGACGCTCTTCAGCCGTACGGCCAGCAGCCCCGCGGCGACCCCGTGACCGCAGACATCGCCCAGGAAGACGGCGGTGGACCCGTCGGCCAGCGGCACGGTCCCGACATAGTCACCGGCGATCAGCCCCTCCGCCGCGCGCACATCACCCGCCACCACGACACCGGGGCCCGGCTCCTCCAGTGCCGCCAGGATCTCCCGCAGTCCGCTGACCGCCGGACCGATCTGGACGAGGGCCTCCTGATCGCGGCGGGACTGGCGCTGGAACTGGGCCAGCCGCTCGCGCACCGCTTCCGCCTCCCGGGCCAGCCGCCCGATCCACCCCCGGCCCCGCCCGGCCGGTGCCCCGGCGGAGGTGTCACCACCGGCCGCGCGCCGCAGATCCCGGGCGAGGGCTCCCGCCGGGCCGAGATAGCGCCGCTGGAGCAGCGCGGTGGCGCCGACCGCCGCGAGCAGCAGCGTGGCGGACAGCCCGAGAATGTAGTACGCCACCCCGTGCATCTGCCAGGCCGTGTGCCGCACCTCCGTCGCCCTGCGCTGCTCCAGCAGTTCCGACAGCGCGGAGACCCGGGCGTCGACCGCCGCGTAGGTGCCGTCGGCGGGATCCGCCCCGGCGGCCGACGCGGGCAGCGCGTAGACCCGTACGCCGTCCGTCGCCGTGCCCGCGCGGTCGTGCTCCAGCCAGTGGGCCACCGCCCGGCCGAGTTCCCCGGCCTTCGCGCGTACGGCGGTGTCCGCGCCGGAGGCCAGGTCCTCCAGCGCGTCCAGGCGCCGGCCGAGGGCGCCGCGGGCGTCCCGGCGCAGTGCCTCGGCCCCGGCTCCGGCGAGTGCGGCGGCGCGCAGATCGCCCGCCGCCGTACGGGCGGCGCCGAGTTCCATGATGGCCGGACGCCAGCGGGTGTCGATCCGCCGCGCGGCCTGCTCGTGCCGCGCGTTGAGCACCAGCCCCACCACCGCGACCGCGACGGCCAGCAGCGCCGCCACGCCGACCACGGCGACGATCAGCAAGCGGGACCCGGTCAGCCGGCGCAGCGTCAGCACACCGGCGACGCTACCGACAGCCCGATCCCCTACCCGGGGCACCACGCCGCCCGGGGGGCGCGGGGCGCCGAGCGGTAGCCCGACGGGGGAAGGGGGGCTGCCGGGCGGACGTGATGCCCGCACCCCGGCGGGTACAGCGCGGGGCACGGGCATCGGACGCCGGTGGTCCGGCTTCAGTGGCCGGACAGGCTACGGCCTACGGCCCACTGGCTACGGCCCACCGGCTACGGGTTACTGGCTGATCGTGAACGTCGTCGGGGAGTCGTTCTTGGTTGCGCTCTGGCCGGGGCGGAGGTTGGTGAGGGTGGTGCCGGTGAATGTGCCCGTGCCGGTCACCCCCGTCGTGATCCAGATGCCGTGCTGGGCCGGGTTGTCGATGGTGTTGTCGGTCAGGGTGACCCGGACGTTCTTGCGGTCGAGGTAGAGGCCGGATCGCAGGGCGCCGCGCATGACGTTGTCCGTGAGGGTGACGTTGGTGTAGGCGTCCGGGATCTGGGAGGTGGTGGCGGGGGAGCTGACGCGGACCCCGTGGCGGGTGCCGTTCCAGCCGCCTCCGCCGTTCAGGACGTTGCCGCTGACCGTGGCCGACTCCAGCGGGTGGCCGCTGTCGCCGAAGACCCCGATGTCCAGGGCGCTGTTGGAGGAGACGCTGTTGACCAGGTTGCCGGTCAGCTGGACGTTGCGGCCACCGGCGATCCGCAGTCCGTTCGCCCACCAGGGGGCGACCGCCGTGTTGCCGATGATCCTGGCGTCGGTGAGCTGCCCGTTGGTGCCGGACGCGCCCCGGTCCGAGTACACCGCGTAGGAGTCGTCGCCGGTACCCCGGGCGAAGTTGTTCTGCACGGTGATGTTGTGGCCCAGCTTGTCGGGGTTGGGGGTGTTGCTGTTGTTGATGTTGTAGCCGTCGCCGTAGGTGTCGGCGGTGCGGCTGTTCCGGATGACCCCGTTGCTGCCCGACAGCCAGTTGGCGTCGGTGTGCCGGGTCCACAGCCGCTCCACCAGCCAGCCGCCCGCCCCCGAGGCGTTGATGCCGTAGTCGGCGCCGCCGTTGCCGCCGACCCCGCGCCATACCGCGTTGGTGTCGATCTGGAGATCGCTCAGCTCGGTGCCGGAACCCACCAGCACCTGTGAGCGCTGCGTCGCGGGCAGCGGCACCTTGCGGTACAGGGTGGTGTGCCACATGCCCGCCCCGCGCACGGTCACGCCCGTGAAGTCCAGCGTCCTGCTCCCGGCGAGGCTGTTGGTGAGGTACTTGCCCGGCGGGATCCACACCGTCCTGCCCTGGGCGCGGGCGGCGTCGACGGTGTTCTGGATGGCCACCGTGGAGTCGGTGACGAAGCCGGGATCGGCGCCGTGGTCCAGCACCGACAGGGAGTTCGCGGGCCGGGCGACGGCCCCGCCGACCTGCTCCAGGTCGATCGAGTCGACGGCGTAGTAGGCCGCGGTGTTCGCGGCGTCCTTCTTCAGGGTGAGCGTGGCGTTCGCGGGGATCGCCGCCCCGGTGACCCGGACCGGGAACTCGTTGTAGAAGTGGTACGCCTCGCCGCCCGCGTTCGGGTCGTCCGGGTCGGTGGTGGCGTTGCGGTAGTTCCACGCCTGCTTCGAGCTGAGGGTGATGGCCTGCCGGAAGGTGCCGTTGACATACAGGTTGAGGGTCGCGTCGATGCCGCCGCCGTTCGGCGCGTCCGGGATCGCGGCCCGGACCACCAGGGAGTTGGCGCTCCTGCCGCTGGTGTTCCGGACCGATATCGCGGCCCCGGTGGCCCGCAGCTCGGTCAGCGCGTAACCGGACGCCTCGCTCTCGAAGGTGGCCCGGGTGGGCGCCGGGTCGCCCGGCGTCAGGGACCGGACCAGCGCGCCTCCGGCGAGGGTGCCGCTCTCCGCCTCGACGGTGGTGAAGGGGGTGGTGGCACCGGCGGTGGCGGCCACGGGCCGGGCTTCGGCCCCGGCGGGGAGGGTGGTGGCCTCGGCGCCGTTGGCGTTGGCGTTGGCGGGCGGGGCGACCAGAACTCCGCCGCCCAGCACTGCCGCGCCGGCGAACCAGACGGACAGGCGTCGCGTCGTGCGATGCATATCGAGCCTCTCAAGGTGTGGGGATGATGAGAAGGGAGTGAGTGGAGCAGGACGTGCTGCTCGGCGCGGCTCGCGCCGAGTCACAACCCGGCCGCCGGTGACCACGGCCGGGTTGAGGCTGAGGGGACGTGCGGAGTGTGCGGGCGTGCGGGATCGGCGCACCGCCGACGGGAGGACGGACGGCGGGGCGGGCTCAGCCCAGCAGGAGTGACCTCGGCTGGACGGACAGGACATGGTCGAGGACGAGTGACGCCGCGCCGATCGCCGCGACGTTCTCGCCGAGCGTGGTGGAGGCGACCACCGTCGGATGGGTCGCCTTGACGAACGGGGAGCGGGCCACCAGCGACGCGATCGACGGGAACAGCCGCCCGCCGAGCACCTGCCACGCCGGTCCGCCGAAGACGATGGTGTCGACGTCGAGCAGGGCCGCCGCCGCACTCACCCCCCGGCCGACCCGCAGCGCCAGCCGCTCGATGATGCCGCCCGCCTGCTCGTCCCCGGCGTCCGCCAGCTCCGCCAGCCGCCGCAGTCCCCGATGGGCGTCCGCCGGGTCCAGCACGACGAAGTCACCGCCCAGGACACCCAGCGCGATGGCCTCGTCCACCAGCGTGCGGATCGAGCAGGCCGCGCCCAGACCGCCGACCTCACCGGCGTTGCCGGACACCCCGCGCAGCACGGTGTCCTCCACCACGATCCCCATGCCGGAGCCGGTACCGAGGTAGAAGAAGACCAGATTGCGGCTGTCGCGGGCCGCCCCCGACCAGCGTTCGGCGACCACGGCCGCGATGACGTCCTTGTCGAGCAGCGCCGGGAAACCGGTCGCCTCGCTGAGCCGGTCGCGCAGCGGATAGCGCCCCCATCCGTGCAGCTCGGGCGGGTCCACCACCCAGCCGCCCTCGGCGTCGATCGGGCCGGGCGCGGCGATCCCCAGCCCGAGGACCCGCTCCTCGTCCACCCCCGCCTCCGCCACCAGCGCGGCCACCGACGCGGCCATGTCGGCGACCGTGCCGTCGGTGTCGCCGCCGCCCGGGGTGCGCCGGCTGCGCCGGGCGACGACCCTGCCGAGCAGATCGACCAGGACACAGGTGATGACGGCCGGGTCCAGATGGATGCCCACCGCGTACCGGGCCGCCGGGACGATCTCCAGCAGGGTGCGCGGCTTCCCGGTGCCGGTGCTGTGCTTGCCGGACTCGCGGGCCACGCCCTGGTCGAGCAGGCGCCGGGTGATGTTGGAGACGGTCTGCGCGGACAGGCCGGTCGCCCCGGCCAGCTCCACCCGGCTCAGACCCGTGGCGTGCCGGCGTATGGCGTCGAGTACGACCGACTCGTTGAAGTCGCCCATGCGCGGCAGATTGGTGCCGCGCCGGACGGCGAACCGCGGGCCGCTCTCCGGCGCCCCGGCGCCCCGGGCCGTACCCGCGCTCCGGGTCGTTCCGGTTCTCTCCGTCTTGCTCGTCAACAGGGCCTCCGGCTGCCGGTCAGGGGAATCGTATACACAGGGAACACGCAGAGAACGTGCAGGGAACGCGCAGGGAACGGACAGGGGCGGGGCCGTGGCCGTGAGGCACAGCCCGCCCGCGCGGCGGTCAGGCTCCAGCCCCTCCCCCCGCCGGCCGCAGCCGCAGCGTGCGGATCTGGAACGGCCGCAGCCGCAGGTCGACGGCACCGACGGCGTCGGCGGTGTCCCCGGCGCGCGGCAGCTCCCGCTCCGGCCGCTCCAGGAGGTCGCAGTCGCTCACGCCCGCGAGCGCGAAACCCGCCGTCAGCCGCGCCGACACCGCGCCCCCGCACGCCTCGTACAGCCGCACCACCACATCGCCGCCCCGGTCGTCGGCGAGTTTCACCGACTCGACCACCACATCGGTGGTGTCCAGGGCGATCAGCGCCTCCGCGCGCGCGGGCGCCGGACGCAGCGGCAGATTCAGGGCGTACCCCCCGGCCACGGCCTCCTCGATCCCGGCGCCCGCCAGCAGCGCGTAGGTGAAGGTGTGCCGACCGCGGTCCGCGTCCGGGTCCGGGCTGTGCGGGGCGCGCAGCAGGGAGAGCCGTACGGTCGTGGTGGTGCCGCCGTCGGAGGGGCGGGTGTCACGGCGGATGTCGTGGCCGTACGTCGAGTCGTTGAGGAGCGCCGCGCCCCAGTGCCGTTCGCCGACATGGACCCAGCGGTGCGCCCACAGCTCGAAGCGGGCCGCGTCCCAGCTGGTGTTCTCATGGGTGGGCCGCTGGACATGGCCGAACTGGATCTCCGCGCTCTCCCGCTCGGCGTGCACATCCAGCGGCCAGGCCGCCTTGAGCACGGTGTCGCGCTCCTGCCAGTCGATGTCGTTGCGGACGGTGACCCGCCGGCTCTCGGCGGCCAGCTCCACATGCTGGACGAACCGTGACGCCCCGTGCGTCCGCTCGACCCGGACCGAGGCGAGCAGCGGACCCTCGTCGGCCAGGGTCACCGCGTCGGCCCCGTCGAGGTCGTGGACCACGTCCCGGTAGTAGGTGTCGATGTTCCACGCCGACCACAGGGTCGGGTCGTCGGGGTGGAGTTGCAGCAGATTGCCGGCCGCGCCCGGGGCGATGGCCTCGCGTCCGGCGGTGTGGTCGTACACGGAGGTGATCAGCCCGCGCCCGTCCACCCGGACGGTGACGACACCGTTGGCGAGGACGAAGCCGCCGTCCTCGGCGACGGCGGTGACCGGCCGCCTCGGCGCGTCCACCGTGCCGCCCGAGGCCAGCGCGCCCACCTCGGCGAGCACCGCCGTCCGCCCGTCGGACAGCGCCTGTCCCCCGGCCGCCCGACCGGCGACGACCGCCACCTCACGGCGGGCGTAGGGACCGGCGTTGAGCAGCGCGGGCCCACCCGGCAGCCGCCCGGCCGCGTCCGCGATCAGCGTCTCCAGCTCGGCGGCGATCTCCGCGTACTCCCGCTCGGCCTGCCGATGCACCCAGGCGATCGAGGAGCCCGGCAGGATGTCGTGGAACTGGTTCAGCAGCACCCGCCGCCACAGCGACTCCAACTGCTCGTACGGGTAGGGGGCGCCCGCCCGGACGGCGGCGGTGGCCGCCCACAGCTCGGCCTCGCGCAGCAGGGCCTCGCTGCGCCGGTTGCCCCGCTTGGTGCGGGCCTGACTGGTGTAGGTGCCGCGGTGGTTCTCCAGATACAGCTCGCCGCGCCACACCGGCAGCCGGTCGCGCTCGGCGCGGGCCGCCGCGAAGAACGCGTCCGGCGACTCCACGGTCACCCTGGGGGAGCCTTCGAGGTCCCGCAGCCGCCGGGCCTTCTCCAGCATGGACCGGGTCGGGCCGCCCCCGCCGTCGCCGTGGCCGAACGGCACCAGGGAGCGGGTCGCCACGCCCTTGTCGCTGAAGTTCCGTTCCGCGTGGGCGAGTTCGGCGGCGGTGAGGGAGGCGTTGTAGCTGTCGACGGGCGGGAAGTGGGTGAAGATGCGGGTGCCGTCGATGCCCTCCCAGTCGAAGGTGTGGTGCGGCAGCCGGTTGGTCTCGTTCCAGGACAGCTTCTGGGTGAGGAACCACTCGGCGCCCGCCAGCCGGGCCAGCTGCGGATAGGCGGCCGTGTAACCGAACGAGTCCGGCAGCCACACCCCCCGCTGCTCCACCCCGAACTCCTCGGCGAAGAACCGCCGCCCGTACACCAGTTGCCGGGCCAGCGCCTCACCGCCGGGCAGATTGCCGTCCGCCTCCACCCACATCCCGCCCACCGGCGCCCAGGTGCCGTCGGCGGCGGCCTTCTTCATCCGCGCGAAGATCTCCGGCCGCCGCTCCTTGATCCAGGCGTACTGCTGCGCCGACGAACAGGCGAAGACCAGCTCGGGGTACTCCTGGGCGAGGGTGGTCATATTGGTGAAGGTGCGCGCGCACTTGCGGATCGTCTCCCGTACGGGCCACAGCCAGGCGGAGTCGATGTGCGCGTGGCCGACCGCGGCGAGGGTGTGCGCGGAGGCGTGGGCGGGCCGGGACAGCACCTCGGCGAGCCGGGCGCGGGCCGCCGCGGCGGTGCCGGGGACATCGGTGGGGTCGACGGCGTCGGCGGCGCGGCGCAGGGCGTAGAGGATCTCGTGGCGGCGGGAGGAGCCGAGCGGCAGCTCGTGCATCAGCTCGTCGAGCACCTCGATGTCATGGACGAGATGCCAGACATCGTCCTCGCGCACCGCGATCTCGGCCTGTTCGAGACGGTAGATATGGGCCTCGCCGGAGGTGTCCGGGGAGCCGTGGTGCAGATGCAGGCCCGCGCTTCCGACGATGGGCGGGTTGGCGGCCAGCTCGATCAGCAGGTCGACCCGCTCACCCCCGGCCGCGCCCTCGGTCAGCAGCACCGTACGGCTGTAGGGGTGCAGGCCCTGGAGGGGGGAGCCGTCGGCGTCGTGGACCAGGCCCTCGGCCTGGCCGCCGGGTCCCTTGGTGAGGTCGAAACCGAGGTCGAAGAGGGCCTCCACCCGGCGGCCCGCCCACGCCCCGGGCAGGTCCGCGCGGGCCCGCAGCCAGGTGGTCGCCCAGGGGCGGCCCCAGGTCGAACCCAGGGCGAAGGGGGCGTAGTCGGCGCCGAGCGCGTCGGCCACCGGCACCGGCTCCCCGTCCACGAACCAGGCGCTCAGGGCGAAGGGCCGCGGGTCGCTGTAGAGGGCGGGACGGATCACCCGGTCCAGCAGCTTGCGGATCCGGGCCTCGATGATCCGGCGGTCGTCATGCACGGGAGACGTCCTTCCAGGGGTCGTACGACGGGTCGGGCGCGGGCAGCCGGACGATGTCCCGCGCTCCGTCCGGCCAGGTCACGTCCGCGCACAGCGCGGTGCCCTCGGCGCGGGCGGCCACCTCGGGCAGGGCGGCGGGATCGGCGGCACCGAGATGGATCAGGGCGAGGTACAGGGTGCCGTGGGCGACGGGCCCCTCGGTCAGGACGACCGGCGTCGCCGACTCGGCGCCCATCGCGTTGCTGTCGGTACCGGGGACGACGGCCGCGAGCGGCAGCCGGTGCGCCCCGACGACGGAGGACACCAGCCCGGCGGTGCCCTCTACCCGGGCGGTGGGGGAGGGGGCTGCGGAGGTGGCCCTGGTGCCTGTCGTGTCCCCGGTGCTGGTGGTGGCCCCGGTGCCGGTGGTGGCCTCGGTGCCTGTCGTGGCCTCGGTGCCGGTGGTGGCCTCGGTGCCTGTCGTGGCCTCGGTGCCGGTGGTGGCCCCGGTACTGGTGGTGGCCTCGGTGCCTGTCGTGGCCCCGGTGCCGGAGGTGGCCGCAGTACTGGTGGTGGCCCCAGTACCTGTCGTGGCCCCGACGCCGATGGTGGCCCCGGTACTGGTGGTATCCCCGGTCCCCGTGGCGGTCCCCGTGGTGGCCCCGGTCGCCACCGCCCACCCCCCGATCCGCAGCACCCGTCCGTCGCCCTCCGGGGCGCCCGGCGCCGGGTCCACCCGTACCGCCCGTACCTCGATCGTGCCGCGCAGGGCGGAGCCGACGGTGATCCAGGGGCCCAGGGTGGAGCCGGTGTCGGGGCCGCCGAAGGGGTCCCAGGTCGCGTCGGCCGGCCAGTGGGCGCGGCTGCGGGAGACGGCGGTGGTGTCGCCGCACGAGACCCGGGTCGCCGGGCGCCGGTGCGAGGCACGGCCGGCGGCGTCGAGCAGCACCACCGCGTTGTCCAGCGGGTCGGTGTCCGCGCAGGACGCCTTGCCCGCGGTGGGGTCGCCCGGGGTCTCGGGCGCGGTGTGCGTCGAGTACGCGAACCGGGCGTAGCAGGGGTCGTCGCTGTGCGGCCGGGCCGGGTCGGCGTGGTCGCCGCCGTGCTGGACGACCCGGACGATCCCGTCGGCGCGGGTGCCGGAGACCAGCCAGCCGGGCGCCGCCAGGCTCCTGGTGAAGTCGGCGCGCTCGACGGGCAGGGGGAGCGCGGGCTCGGTCCACACCGGGTGGTCCGGCGGCAGGGCGAGCCCGATGAAGCCCTTGCTGGCCCAGTAGGGCGAGGCCGGTCCCGAGTAGACCTGGAGGACGCCCCGGAAGGGCCGGTGCCAGCCGAGGGTGAGCAGCCCGTGCTCGTCGGTGGCCCCGTGCCGGGTGAAGTGGTCCAGCATGCGGCTCGCGAGGGCCCGGGTCTCGCCGGGGGCGAGCGGGGTGGCGTCGAACAGGGCGCCGGTCCACAGGGAGGCGAGGGCCGCGTGCCGGTAGGTGAGCGAGCGGCCCTGGACGAGGGGGGAGCCGTTCGCGCCGATCAGCAGCCGCTGGTCGGCGAGGAAGCGGGTGAGGCGGGCGCGGTAGCGGTCGAGCAGTCCGGCGGGTGCCCGGTCCCCGAGGACGCGGCAGAACCACAGCGGGTACAGATGCATGGCCCAGCCGTTGTAGTGGTCGAAGTTGCGGCGCTCCCCGCCGGTCAGCCCGTCGGAGTACCAGCCGTCGCCCGCGTACCAGCCGTCGGTCAGGCCGATCGTGCGGTCCAGGTCCTGCTGGCGCCACCGGCCGCCGACCGTGCGGGCGAACGCCTCGGTGACGCCCTGGAACCAGATCCAGTTGTTGCCGGGCATGGGGTCGCCGACCATCGGTGCCAGCCAGTCCAGGAACCGTTCCCTGACCCGGTCGTCGAGGCGGTCCCAGATCCAGCGGCGGGTCTCGTGCAGGGCGAGCGCGAGGGACGCGGCCTCCACCTTGGCCTGGTTGCACTCGGCGAACGACGGCCAGCGGTCGGGGTGCGCCGGGTCGGTACCGGCGTCGAGCCCGGCCGCGTACCGCTCGGCGAGGCCGTGCGGATCGGCGCCGCCCGCCCCCGCCAGCCGGAACGCGGCCAGCAGGAACGTCCGGGCGAAGCCCTCCAGACCGTCGCTGAGAGGGCCGCTGGAACTGGGGGTTCCGGGGAGCCGGATGAGGGAGTGCGAGTCGCTCGCGTAGGGCCGGACGGCGAGCAGCATCCGGTCGGCGGTCCGCTCCCAGTGGGCACGGTCGTGGGCGGGGGTCCGCTCCCAATGGGCACGGTCCTGGGCGGGGGCCCGCTCCCCGTGGGCACGGTCCTCGGCGGGGGTACGGGTCATGGGCGCGGCTCTCCCTCGTCCTGGGCGGGGGTACGGGTCATGCGGGTCTCCCTCGATCTCCGCCGGGTCCTGGGTCCTGGGTCATGCGGGTGCGTTCCTCCCGCGTCTTCCCGGTCTCCGCTGGGTCCCTGGTCACGCGGTCCGGGCCTCCCACGCCTGTTCGTACTCGGCGCGGATCTGGTCGCCCGCTTCCCTGCGCCAGGTCCTCATCGCGTCGTCCCACTCGCTGAGCGGGAGACGACCCTGCATGATGCCCTTGCGGGTGTCGTCCAGACCGGTCTGGAGCAGGCCCGACTTCCTGGCGTTGGTCGGCGAGTACAGGGATTCGGCCGGGTTGGGCAGCCGTTGCTGGATCGCCTGCTTCTGGAAGGCGTACTGATCGGCCACGATGTCCGTTTTATTGGGATAGTAGAGGGTGAAGGGGGCGTCCGTGGCGAAGATTGTCGGCAGGGTGACCTCGGCGGTGCCCTGCGGGGTGAGCACCGGATCGGTGCCGCGCAGGGTGTGATCGGGGCCCTGGACGCCGTACTTGCGCAGCAGATAGCCGTCCGTGCCGAAGGGGGAGGCGAGCGCGTTCAGGGCGCGCAGGATCTGCTGGATCCGTGCCTTGGGCGCCTTCTTCAGCAGCAGCGTGGCGTAGCTGGACTGGCCCTGCCACTGCACGCCCGCGCCGCCGTCCCAGCCCGGCGCGATCATGTGGCCGATGTCCATGCCCTTCGCGTTCGGGCCGTAGACCGTGTAGTAGTCGTTCCAGGCGACCGGGCCGTCGGGGTTCATGACGGTGTGCCCGGTGCCGAACCACTCCTTGGCCTTGCCGAGGACGGTGTAGGTGTCCGGGTGCATGAGCCCGGCCTTGGTGAGCGACCGGACGGCGTCCAGGGCCTGCTTGGCCTCCTCGGTCTCGTGGTACCAGGTGAACCGGCCGCCCTCCTCGCGCCACTTGTTGGGCGCGCCCAGCGACTGCATCGCGAAGTCCCAGGCGGTGACGCTCTCCCCGAGCGCGTACCGGCCCGCCTTGGGGTCGGTGGCGTCCTGGCACAGCTTGACGAACTCGGCCCAGTTCTTCGGGTTCGGGTCGAGGCCGCGCTCCTTGAGCAGATCGAGCCGCACGAAGTTGGGGCCGCCGGACAGCGGCCGGGGCATCGGCACCGAGTAGATCCCGCCGTTGAACACCGTCATCGCCCAGGAGGCGCTGGGAATGTTCGCGAGATACGGGTAGTCGCGGACGGCGTCGCCGGACAGATGCGGGGTGAGGTCCTCGAACAGGGTGTTCATCATGTCCGGGGAGGCCGCCGCGTTGGAGTTCGGCGGCAGCATCAGCATCGCGTCGGGCAGATCGCCGCCCGCGATGGTCACGGCGAACTTGCTCGGGTAGTCGCCGACCGGCGTGATCCGGAAGTTGAGATCGCAGCCCACGTACCGGTTGAGGGCCTGCCACATGGTGTTGCGGTCCACCGGCGGCGGCACCGGGTTGAAGATCAGCGTCATGATGTCGATCGGATCGCCCTTCGCGGGCGGCCCGTCGGGGAAGGCCCGGACGGGGTCCTCGGGGTAGTGCAGATGGCCGGGGGCCACTCCGTCGGCGGTCGCGGGCATGGCGGTCTCGACGCCCCGGTACGGGAGGTACGTGGGCAGCGGCACCTGGGCGTTGGCCGCGGCGGTCGACACCGGGACATGGTCGCCGCAGGCGGAGAGCGTCAGTCCGGCCGCGACACCGGCGGCGGAGGCGAGCAGACCGCGGCGGGTGATGCCGTTCGGTACTGCGGTCACCGGCCCGCGGCGGGTGATGCCGTCCGTCACCGCGGTCACCGGCCCGCGGCGGGTGCGTCCCTTGTTCACTGGGTTCCTTCCTTCGTCGTTCATCCCTTCACCGCCCCGACCATCACGCCCTTGTTCATATGCCGCTGGAGGAACGGGTAGATCACCACGATGGGCAGGATCGACAGCACCAGGATCGCCGCCTGGAGGGACTGCACCGGCGGGATCGGCGCCCCGGCCGCCACATCCACCTGACCGCCGCTGAGCTGGGCGTTGTTGACGACATAGGTGCGCAGCACCATCTGCATGGGCCATTTGGCGGTGTCGTTGATGTAGAGCATCGCGTTGAAGAAGGCGTTCCAGTACGTCACCGCGTAGAACAGGCCGATGACGGCGACCGACGCCTTCGACAGCGGCAGCACGATCCTCAGCAGGATCTTCATCTCGGACGCCCCGTCGATCCGGGCCGCGTCGATCAGCTCCTGCGGCAGCCCCATGAAGAACGACCGCAGCACGATCACATTGAACGCGTTGATCAGTCCGGGCAGGATCAGCGCCCCGTAGCTGTTGATCAGCCCGAGCTGCTTGACCATCAGATAGCTGGGGATGACCCCCGGCACGAACAGCATCGACATCAGCAGCAGCATCAGCACCGGCTGGTGTCCGAAGGACCCCGGCCGGCTCAGCCCGTAGGCGAGGAAGATCGAGCAGACGAGGCTGAGCGCGGTGCCGACGACGGTGACCCCGACACTGACGAGCATGGCCTGCGAGACCAGCCCGCCGGAGAGCAGCGCCGAGTAGGCGCCGAAGGTGATGTCCCGGGGCCACAGGACATAGCCGCCGGCCTCGGTCACCTGCGTGCTGCCGGCCACCGAGGTCGAGATGATGGCGAGGAACGGCAGGAGGACCAGGATCACGCAGATCAGCAGGATCACGGACTTAGTGGCCCGCCAGGGGAGCGCGCCCGGGGTCTCGCCGGGTATCGCGCTGTAGGTGCGCTTCGGGGGCTTCGGGTCCGGCGCCTTCGCGTTCCGGCGGACCGGGCGCGCGGGATTCAATGTGGTCACTTCCGGTACACACCTTCCTCGCCGAAGAAGTGGGCGATCTTGTTGGCGCCCAGCACGAGGACGACCCCCACGGCCCCCTTGACCAGGCCGACCGCGGCGCTGACGCCCCACTGCCCGCCGACGACACCGTTGTTGTAGACATAGGTGTCCAGGACCTCGCTGTTCTCCAGGCCCACGCCCTGCTGCTGGAGCACGATCTGCTCGAAGCCCACCGACAGCGCGTCCCCCAGCCGCAGGATCAGCAGCAGGACGACCAGACCGCGCAGCGCGGGCAGGGTGACATGCCAGGTCTGCCGCCACCGGCTGGCCCCGTCCGCCGCAGCCGCCTCGTAGAGGTTCTGGTCCACCCGGGACAGGGCGGCGAGGAACAGGATCGTGCCCCACCCGGTGTCCTTCCAGATCACCTGGGAGGTCAGCAGGGTCTTGAACAGCTCGGGGTTGCCGATGATGTTCCAGGTGCCCATGTCCTGGGCCTGGAGGAAGAGATTGAGCATCCCGGCGTTGCCCAGCATCTGCTGGAACAGGGCGACGATGACCACCCAGGAGAGGAAGTGCGGCAGATACAGGACATTCTGGATCCACTTCTTGATCCGCTCGCTGACCAGGCTGTTCAGCGCCAGTGCCAGCAGGATCGGCGCGGGGAACACGAACACGACCTGGATCAGGGTCAGCTGGAGCGTGTTGTTGAGCGCCCGCAGGAACTGCTCGTCACCGCCCAAGAGGACGGAGAAGTTCTCCAAGCCGCTCCAGGGGCTGTGCAGGATGCCGATGTAGGGCTGGTAGTCCTGGAACGCGATCACATGGCCGAGCAGCGGCACATAGTGGAACAGCAGCAGGACGGCCAGGCCCGGCAGGACGAACCAGAACAGGGCGAGGTCCCGGCGGCCGTGCGGTCGCAGTCGGCCCGGTCGGCGGAGACGGCCCCTGTCCGGCCGTCGGCCCTTCTCGGCCACTTCCGTGGCCGGTGGTGGGAGCGTTGTCATGGAGTGCCTTTCGAGAGACGGGCACCGTCGGCCGATCCCTGGGCGGGTGGTTTATCGAATCGCCGTTAGTCGAATCGTTCGATGAACTTCCGTCATGGGCGTACGGGGGCGGATTGTGCGGAGGGAAGTCTGAGGGTGGCGCGGGGGGTGGGGACCGGGCAGCCGGAGGCGGCGAGGGCCCTGGGTCGGGAAGTCGGAGGCGGCGAGGGCCCTGGGTCGGGAAGTCGGAGGCGGCGAGGGCCCTGGGACGGGAAGTCGGAGGCGGCGAGGGCCCTGGGACGGGAAGTCCGGGCCCGCTCGGCGGCCGTCAGGCCAGGTGCCGCAGCCCGTCGCGGGTGACCTCGCCGAGCAGGGGCTCGCCCGCCAGCCAGCGCGCGGCCTCCTCGACCGCGTAGGCGCCCAGGCGGCGGACCTCGCTGCCCTGCGCACCGGCGATGTGCGGGGTGACCAGCACATGGGGCAGGGAGTACAGGGGATGGCCGGGTGGCAGCGGCTCGGGGTCGGTCACATCGAGGTACGCCTCCAGCCGGCCCGCGGCACACTCCGCGGTCAGCGCCTCGGTGTCCACCAGGGCGCCGCGCGCGGTGTTGATCAGCGCCCCGCCGTCCGGGATCGACGCCAGCAGCCCGGCGTCGAGCAGCCCCGTCGTCTCGGGCAGCAGCGGGGCGTGCACGCTGACCACCGCCGAGCGGCGGCACAGCTCGGCGAGTCCGACCCGCTCGGCACCGAGCCGCCGCGCCTCCTCGTCGGTGACATGGGGGTCGCTGACCAGCACCCGGTAGTCGGCGTCGGCCCGGCGCAGCCCCTCGATGACACCCCGGCCGATCCGGGACGCGCCGATGATGCCCACCGGCAGCCCGTCGGCGCCGGGCCGGTCGGTGACGGTGGGCCAGACGGTGCCGTGCCCGGCGGCGGACGACAGGGTGCGGCGGGCGGCGAGGGCGATGAGCGCCAGGGTGAACGACACGACAGGGCCCGCGTTGGCGTCCGCAGCCGACGAGACGGTGATCCCGCGCTCCCACACCGCGTCCCCGACCAGCGCCTTCACCGTGCCCGCGGCATGCAGCACCGCCCGCAGCCGGGGCGCCCGCGCCAGGACCCCGGCGTCCAGCGGCGGACAGCCCCAGCCGGTGAGCAGGATCTCCGCCTCCGCCAGCTCCTTCGGGTACCCGGCCCCCGACCAGGGCTCGACCAGGACGGCATCGGTGAGCGAGGCCAGCCGCGCGAACACCTCCGCAGGCAGCACGAGATCGACGACGGCCGGGTCCATGACACAGACCGCCCTGGGGCGTTCGGGGAGTGCGGGTGGTGCGGTCATGAGCGGTCCTTTGCCGGTGCGGAACAGCTGGTGCGAGCGGGAGTGACAGACCTTCGGACTGTAGGGGCGGGTGCCGGGCGGGGCGGGTCAGGCGCGGGGCACGCGCAGGGTCACCAGCTGGAACGGACGCAGATCCAGCACCAGCGCCCCGTCCCGGTGGGCCGGTGGCCCGGCGTCCGGGAGCGGCCGTTCCAGCAGATCGGTGCGGACGGCCCCGCCCGCGCAGGCCCCGTCGATCCGGACCGTGGCGCGGGCCCGGCCGCCCCGGGACTCGTACAGCCGGACCACCAGGTCCCCGCTGCGGTCGTCGGCGAGCTTCACCGCGCTGACCACCACCGCGTCCGTGTCCACGGCGACCAGCGGGGCGACCCGCTCCACCGCGCCCGTCACCCGCCGCTCGGGCAGCTGGGCCCGGTGGCCCTCGCGCACCGCGTCACCGATCGAGGCACCCGGCACCAGCGCGTGCCGGAACCGGTGCACCCCCTGATCGGTCTCCGGGTCGGGATAGCGCGGCGCCCGCAGCAGCGAGGCCCGCACGGTCGTCGTCGTGCCCCCGTCGCCCCCGGTGCGCACCGAGCGGGTCACATCATGGCCGTAGGTGGCGTCGTTGACGACGGCGACCCCGAAGCCCGGCTCGTCGACATGGACGAAACGGTGGTTGCACGCCTCGAACTTGGCCCACTCCCAGCTGGTGTTCTGATGGGTGGGCCGGTAGGTGTGCCCGAACTGGGTCTCGGCGGCGTACCGGTCGGCCTTCACATCCAGCGGGAACGCCAGCTTCAGGAACTTCTCCCGCTCGTGCCAGTCCACCTCGGTGTCGATGTCGAGCCGCCCCGCGTCCACCGGCACCCGGAGCACCTGGGTGACCGTCGAGTCGCCGAAGGCCCGCTCGATCCGCACCCCGCCGTCCCCGGCCACCAGCGCGCTCACCCCGGTCAGATCCCGGCCGACATTGCGGTAGAACGCGTCCACGTCCCAGGCGTCCCACTGGTTGGGGAAGTCGGGGTGCAGCTGGAGCAGATTCGCCGCCCGCCCCGGCGCCACCGCCTCCCGCCCGGCCTCCCGGTCGTACGCCGAGACCACCAGGCCCCGCCCGTCGATCTCGACCCGCAGCCACGCGTTCTCCAGCACGAAACCGCCCCCGGCGCGCGGCACCGGCACCACCGAGCCACCCGCCGCGCGCACCCCCGCGCCCAGCGCCGGGACCCCGCCACGGGCATGCGGGGCGGAGTTGAAGCACAGCTCCACCTCCCCGTCCCCGGCCAGCGCCCGCTGCGCCGCCCCGATGATCCCCTCCAGCTCCCGCGCCACCCGCGCGTAGGTCTCGCGCGCCTCCCGGTGCACCCAGGCGATGGACGACCCGGGCAGGATGTCGTGGAACTGATGCAGCAGCACCGTCTTCCAGATCCGGTCCAGCTCCTCGTACGGATACGGCGCCCCGGCCCGGACGGCGGCGGTGGCCGCCCACAGTTCGGCCTCGGTCAGCAGGGACTCGCTCCGGCGGTTGCCGCGCTTGGTCCCCGCCTGGCTGGTGAGGGTGGCCCGGTGCAGCTCCAGATACAGCTCGCCCACCCACACCGGCGGCTCCGGGTACTCGGCCTCGGCCTGGGCGAAGAACTCCCGCGGGCTCTCCCACACCACCACCGGGGCGCCGTCCAGCGCGCGCATCCGGGCCGCCCTGGCGACCATCTCCCGGGTGGTGCCGCCCCCGCCGTCGCCGTACCCGGTCGGGGCCAGCGACCGGGTCGCCACCCCCTTCTCCTTGAAGTTGCGGACGGCGTGGGCGAGTTGGGCGCCGGTCATCTCGCAGTTGTAGGAGTCGACCGGCGGGAAGTGGGTGAAGATCCGGGTGCCGTCGATGCCCTCCCAGCGGAAGGTGTGGTGCGGGAAGGAGTTGGTGCGGCTCCAGGAGATCTTCTGGGTGAGCAGCCGGGTCGAACCCGCCGCCGCGATGATCTGCGGCAGACCGGCGGCGAACCCGAAGGTGTCGGGCAGCCACACCTCGTCGCCCTCGATCCCGAACTCCTCCAGGAAGAACCGCTTGCCGTGCACGAACTGCCGGGCCATCGCCTCCGACCCCGGCATATTGGTGTCCGACTCCACCCACATCCCGCCCGTCGGCACGAACCGCCCGTCGGCGACCGCCTTCTTGACCTTGGCGTACACCTCCGGCCGGTGCTCCTTGAGCCAGGCGAACTGCTGCGCCTGCGACATCGCGAAGACGAAGTCCGGCTCCTCCTCCAGCAGCGCCGTCATATTGGACGCCGTACGGGCCACCTTGCGGACCGTCTCGCGCAGCGGCCACAGCCAGGCCGAGTCGATATGGGCGTGGCCCACCGCGCTGATCCGGTGCGCGGTCGCGCCCGCCGGAGTGGCGAGCACCCCGGCGAGTTCGTCCCGTGCCGCCTGCGCGCTCCCGCCGACGTCCTGGAGGTCCACGGCGTCCAGCGCGCGGCCGACCGCCCGCAGGATCTCCCAGCGGCGGGCCCCGTCGAGCGGCAGCTCGGCCATCAGCTCGCCGAGCACCTCCAGATCCAGCGCGAGGTTCCACACCGTCTCGTCGAACACCGCGAGCCGCATCTCGCCCAGCACGTACTGCGGCTGATCGCCCGCCGTCTCCTTGTCGCCGAGCGGCGTCGGCTGGAACGGCGGGCGGCCGACGCCGTCGATGTCCGGGTTGGAGGCCGCCTCGATCCGCCAGCGCACCCGCTCCCCGCCCGCCACCGGCGCACCGACCCGGACATGGTTGTTGCGCGGGTGCAGTCCCTTGACCGGGGTGCCGTCCGGCCGGTAGACGAGCCCCTCGCACTGGAAGCCGGGGGTGCGCGGGGTGAAGCCCAGGTCGAGCACGGCCTCCACGGTCAGTCCCGCCCACTCCTCGGGCACCGTGCCGGTCACCTCGAACCAGCTCGTGCCCCAGGGCGCTCCCCACGCGGTGCCGGGGGCGATCGGGCGGGTGGGCACCGCCAGCCCCTCGGCGACGGGCACGGGCTCGCCGGTGGTGGACCAGATCCCGACGGACAGCGGCACCGACAGGGGGTGGACCTCCGGCCGGATGCGTTCGCGCAGAACGCGTTCGAGACGGGCTTCGACCAGCTTCCGATCGTCGTGCATAAGAGGCGGTCTCCTGTATGCGGCGGTGGGGACGGGGGAGAGGGGACGATGGGTGACGCGGGTCAGGGCACCAGGTCGGGGCGCTCACAGGTGCTGGTCACCGGGAGCGCGCGGCCCTCGCCGGCTGCGTCCAGCAGCGTCAGCATCACATCCAGGACATGCGCGGCGAGTTCGGCGGAGGCCCGGTGCGGGCGCCCGGCCTCCAGCGCCCCGGCGAGGTCGGCGAGTCCGGTGCCGCGCCCGGCCCCGCGGTAACCGGCGGCCACCGGCAGCGGCTGCCAGCCGTCACCCCGGTGGATCTCGACCGGGCCGTCGAAGCCGTTGGGGTCCGGCACCGACAGCGAGGCGGCGGTGCCGTGCACCTCGATCCGGGGCAGCCGCGCCGCCCGCACGTCGAAGCTCATGATCAGCGTGGACAGTGCGCCGTCCGCGTGCTCCAGGACACCGGTGATGTGGGTGTCCACCTCGACCGGGAAGGTGTGCCCGGCGCGGGGCCCGCTGCCGATGGTCCGCTCGGCGCGCGGCCGGGAGGCGGCACCGGTCACCTTCACCACCGGACCGAGCAGATGCACCAGCGCGGACAGATAGTAGGGACCCATGTCGAGGAGCGGGCCACCGCCCGGCCGGTAGTAGAACTCCGGGTCCGGATGCCACTTCTCGTGCCCGGCGCTCGTCATGAACGCCGTCGCCGACACGGGCGTGCCGATCAGTCCGTCGTCGACCGCCCTGCGGGCGGTCTGGGTCGCGGTGCCGAGGACGGTGTCCGGCGCGCAGCCCACCCGCAGGCCCGCCTCCCGCGCCGCCGCGAGCACCGCGTCGGCCTCCTTGCGGTCCGCCGCGAGCGGCTTCTCCCCGTACACATGCTTCCCCGCGGCCAGCGCCGCGAGCGCCACCTCCGCGTGCGCGGCCGGGACGGTCAGATTGAGGACGGCGTCCACGTCGTCCCGCGCGACCAGCTCACCGACGTCCGCCGCCACCGCCACCCCGCCGCCCGCCTGGGCGGCCAGCGACCGCGCACGATCCCGGTCCAGATCGGTGACGGCGGTCAGCCGTACGGAGGTCAGCTTGTCCAGGGTGGCCAGATAGGCGCCGCTGATCTTGCCCGCGCCCACGATGCCGACCCTCAACGGCTCGCCCACAGCAGTCCCCTCTCGGTCAGCGCGCGCACCTGCGGCACATCGAAGTCGTCCGGCTTGTGCCCGATGGTCGAGACGAACACCCGGCCCGCGCCATAGGTCCGCGTCCACACGGCGGGCACCACCGAGGCCCGGTCGCGCAGTTCGTCCGGCGGGAAGGTGGTGGTGGCGAGCACGTCGTTGTGCGGATCGGTGAGGACCCAGTACTGCTCGGTGTGCACCTCGAAGTCCGTGAGGCCCGCGATCACCGGATGGTCGGCCCGCTCGGGCACCAACCGCACGGTGTGGTCGTGGAAGCCGGGCGGATGCAGGACGAACGCGCCGCCGGTCAGCAGGTGGTAGCCATGGTCGTGGAAGCTGTCGACGATGCCGCCGTGCCAGCCGGCGAAGCCCGTCCCCGCCCGCACGGCGGCGGCGAGCCCGGCGCCCTGCTCCCGGGTCAGGGTGCCCATGGTCCAGCATTGGACAACGATGTCATTCGCCGCGAGGCGCTCCGCGTCCGCGTACACCGCGAGGTCCTCGCTGGTCTCGACGGCGAAGCCCCGCTCCTTGAGGAACGGGACGAACAGGTCGCTGATGGTCACGGGCTGATGCCCGTCCCAACCGCCGCGGACGATCAGCGCCCGCCGGGTGTGGGTGGTCAAGTGGAAGCACGCTCCCCTCGGCGCCGCGTGCGGCCGTGCGGCGGTCGAAGTGGTGAGTGGGGCGGAAGACACCCGGCGAAGGACCCGAAGCGGAAGCGGCTCCTGTTCGGGCGGTGCCGGGTGGTTGGTTCCTTCGGACGGTATGAATCACGGCAGTTGTTTGTCAATACGTTGGACTAAGTCTGATGGTGAGGGTTGTGGCGGGAGTTGTGGCAGGGGGCAGGGGTTGAGGCCGGGGCCGGGGCCGGGCTTGGGCCCGGGAACAGCCGAGGGCGGCCGGACCCAGGGTCCGGCCGCCCAGTGGTGGACGAGGTCGCTCAGGACGCCGGCGGACGCGTCCAGTCCGCGCCGGACGCCGACAGCCGGTACGCGGCCACCGAGGTGGCGACGATCAGCGCCAGGACGATCCCCAGCAGCAGCGTGAACCGGCCGGACTCGATGAGAACCGCCCCCGCCAGTGCGCCGAGGAACATGACCAGCACCGAGAGGATCCGCCGCCCGGGGCGGGGCGCCTTGCCGCCTGCCGTGGGGGAGTCGGCGGCCAGGCCGGTCAGGGTCAGCGTCAGGACGGTCGTGGTGAGGTCCGGGACGCCGAGGCGCCGGGCGACCGCGTTCTGCGCGCCCATCGCCACCCCGAGGAACACGATCAGGACGTACCGGACGGTCGTGGTGACCTCCCCGCCCGTGGTCGCGGCGGCGACCACGGTGACCGCGACCAGCACCGCCTGGACCGCCGTCATCGCCGCCAGCATCCGGCCCCGGTTCGCGGCGAACCGGGACGCCAGGCGGCCCCCGGCCAGCGCCCCGGTGAGGAACGCCGCCAGGGACACGACCGAGGCCAGGGCGGACAGCCCGTCCGCGCCGGTCAGCGCGAAGCCGAGGAAGACCACGTTGCCGGTCATGTTGGCCACGAACACCTTGCCCAGGCCCAGGTAGCTCACCGCGTCCACCAGCCCGGTGATCAGGGTCAGGGTCAGCATCAGCGGCGGCAGCGGGCCGTGCGGGTCGGCCCGGGGCGGGACCACGGTCCGGTAGAGGTCAGTCAGCAGTGCGCGCACGACGAACCCCTTCCGTCCCGGAGTTCGCCCCGGAGCCCGTCCCGGAGTTCGCCCCGGAGCCGGTTCCGGAGTCCGTTCCGGAGTCCGTTCCGGAGTCCGTCCCGGAGCCCGTTCCGGCGTCCGTTCCGGCCGTAGCCGGGCGGCGGTGCAGCGCGGCCCGGGTGAACAGGCCGCTCAGCGGCCCCAGCACGATCGCCGCGACCGCGATCCACACCGGCCAGGGCGTCACGCCCAGCACCTGGTCCAGGGACCAGCGGCCCGGACCGGTCAGCGCCAGCGAGGCCGACACGGCGACCAGGACGAGCGGATACTCGTACCCGTCGTGCTGGACCCACAGGCCCTTGTGCCACTTGACCGTGCCCGCGACCGTCATCACCCCCATCGCGGCCATCGCCGCCAGCGGGGTGAGCAGTCCCGTGGCCAGGAACAGCCCGGCCCCGATCTGGCTGCCGCCCGCGGCGACCGCGGTCAGCCGCCCGCCCCGGAACCCGTCCCGGCGGAACTCCTCCGTCCCGCCCTCCAGCCCGTCGCCGCCCAGCAGATGACTCACCTTCTGCACCCCGTGACCGGCGATGAGCACTCCCACCACCAGCCGCAGCAGCAGCAGTCCAGCGTCCATGGTTCTTCCCGTCTGTTCCTGACTCGCCTGTGCCCGACCGGTGGCTCAGCCGGCCGCGTGCGCGCCGATGACGGCCTGGGCGTAGACGACCCCGATGCCGTAGGCGCCGCCGTGCTCCTTCACCAGTTCCGTCACGGCCCTGTAGGTCTCGGTGCGCGCCCAGTCCCGCTGGAGCTCCAGCAGCACCTGCACCCAGGTGACCGGGACGGCACCGGCGGCCACCATCCGCTGGAGCGCGTGCTCATGGGCCTCCGGGCTGACCCCGCCCGAGGCGTCGGCGACCACATAGACCTCGTAGCCCTGGGAGATCGCCGAGAGCACCGGGCCCACCACGCACACCTCGGTCCACAGGCCCGCTATCACCAGCTTGGGCCGGCCGGTCGCCTTGACCGCCGCCACGAACGCCTCGTCCTCCCAGGCGTTCATCGTCGTCCGGTCGATGACGTCGTTGTCGGGGTCCACGGCCGCGATCTGCGGCAGGAGCGGGCCGGAGAACGACTCGGCGGCCACCGTGCTCAGCACCGTCGGCACACCGAAGACCTTGGCGGCCTTGGCGAGACCCACGGTCGCGTTGATGATCGAGGTGCGGTCACCGCTGCCGGTGGCGAAGAACATCTGGGGCTGGTGGTCCACCAGCAGCACCGCGCAGTTGTCCGGGGTCAGCAGGTCGGGACCGGGAGTGGCGGTGACCTGGGCGATGTCGACCATGAGGGGGTGCCTTTCCTTCGGTTTCACAGCAGGGCACGGACCGGTGTCCGCGCCTCGGTGGGCCCGTCCCGCGGGGGGACGGGAGTCATCTGGGGGATCAGAGGGAGAAGCAGGGGTCGAAGAACGCCCCCGCCAGTTCGTCCGCCGTGTGCCGCGCGGCGAGACCGCGGTCCGCACGCCACAGCCGGTGCCGCTCGGACTCGGCGGCGGCCTCGCCGATCCGTTGCGCCTGCTGAACGCCCGGGACCGGGTTCGCCCGGCCGGACTGGTAGCCGCCGTAGTGGGCGACCGGGCTCCAGTCCGGGGCGATGGCGGGCAGGGCCTCGTCCAGGCCCTCGTACTCGGCGGCGGCGTAGACGATCCGGCCGCCGGTGACCGTCAGCAGGGACTCGATGTGCGCGATCTCCGGCTCGGGGACGGCGAAGTAGTCCTCCGACAGCACCGCGAGATCGGCGTAACAGCCGGGCCGTAGTACGCCCTTGACCTGCTCCTCGCCGGTCAGGACGGCGCCCGCGCGGGTGAACATGTCCAGCGCGGTGCGCCGGTCGACCCGGTTGGACGGCGGGCGCAGGGCCGCTCCGCCCAGGGTGCGGCCACTGATCAGCCAGTGCAGGGCCACCCATGGGTTGTAGGTGGAGACCCGGGTGGCGTCGGTGCCCCCGGCGACGGTCAGTCCGCGCTGGAGCATCTCGCGCAGCGGCGGGGCGTCCGCGGCGGCGCCGGGGCCGTAGCGGCGCAGGAACGCCTCGCCCTGGAAGGACAGCCGGTTCTGCACGGACATCGCGCCGCCCAGCGCGACGACCCGGTCCAGGCTGTCCGCCGACACCGTCTCCGCGTGGTCGAACAGCCAGCGGTTCCCGGCGGGGAACAGTCCCTCGGCGGCCAGCTTCTCGAACACGGCGAGGTCGCGGCGGATGGTCTCGTCGTAGGTGGCGTGCAGCCGGAAGCCCCAGCCGTGCTCCATCAGCAGCCGGACCGCCTTCTCGAACTCGCTCTCATAGGGGGCGAGTTCGGGCCGGGGCTGGGCGAAGTTCTCGAAGTCGGCGGCGGCCCAGGTGAGGTTCTCCCCGGCGCCGTTGAGGCGCAGCCAGGCGTCGCCGTCCTCGGGGCGGGCGGTCTCGGTCCAGCGCCGCAGATCGTCCAGTTCCTGGCCCGCGGTCTGTGGGAAGAGGTGGTAGGCGATCCGCAGGGAGAGCTGTCCGGCGGCGGCCAGTTCGACGACCGTGGAGTAGTTCTCGGGGAAGTTCTGGAAGCCGCCCGCCGCGTCGATCGCCGAGGTCAGCCCGAACCGGTTGAGTTCGCGCAGAAAGTGCCGGGTCGACGTGGTGCGGTCCGCGCCCTCCAGCACCGGCGCCTTGGCCAGCGTCGAGTACAGGATGAGCGCGCTGGGCGCGGCCAGCAGCATGCCGGTGGGCGCCCCGTCCCGGCCGCGCACGATCTGGCCGCCCTTGGGTTCCGGGGTGCCCCTGCCGATACCGGCCGCCTTGAGCGCGGCCCGGTTGAGGACGGCCGCCTGGTAGAGGTGCAGGACGAACACGGGGGTGTCCGGGGCGGCCTCGTTCAGCTCGGCGACCGTCGGCAGCCGCCGCTCGGCGAACTGCTCGGCCGACCAGCCGCCGACCACGCGCACCCACTGTCCCTTCGGTGTCCGCCCGGCCTGCTCGCGGAGCATGGCGAGACCCTGCCGCAGCGACCGCACCCCGTCCCAGCGCAGCTCCAGCACATAGTTGAGGCCGCCCCGGATCACATGCAGATGGGCGTCGTTGAGACCGGGGACCATCCGGCGGCCGAGGGCGTCGACCACCGTGGTGCGCGCACCGATGTGCCGGGCCATGTCGCTGTCGTCGCCGACGACGGTGATCACCCCGTCCCGCACGGCGAGCGCCTCGGCGTGCGGGCGGCGCGGATCGCCGGTGTGGACGGTCGCGTTGCGGACGACGAGATCGGCGGCGTCGGTGTCGGCGGCTCGGGGCACGAGCCCGCCGACGGGCATGGGTGACACCTGGGTCAACCTCCTTCAGTACGGGGGAGTGCCGGACGCGGTGGGCCGCTGCCAGCGGGGGCGCGCTGCCGGGCTGCCCCGACGTTAGGCCGGAACAGCGCCGCCGCTTTCGCCGCATGTGCACTGCCTCTGTCCTGACCGTGCACGGAGACACCGGCGGGCGCGGCCCGGCTCAGCCCCGCGGCGAGCGCCCCGCGAAGAGCCACCCGGCCCCCTTCTCCTCCCTCATCCCCGCTCCCGCTCCTGCCCTCCGGTCCGACACCACGACCGCGACGACCAGCGCCGTCGACAGCACCCCGGCCGTCAGCGCGGGCGCGGGCAGCAGCGCGGCGACCGGCAGCAGCGCGGCCACCACCGGATACCCCCACTCCACCCGCGAACCCCGCCGGTGCGGCCGTATGTGCACGGCCCAGACGGTGAGCAGGAAGACCGCCAGTGGCACGGTCACCGCGGCCCCGGCCACCGGCCCCGCCCCATGACCGGTCAGCAACTCGGCGTACGCGGCCAGCCCCGCGCCCTCCGCCGCCGCGGCGGCGAACACCAGATAGTGGCCGTACGACCAGGTGAACCGGCGCCGGTTCACCCGGTGGGTGGTGGCGAGGAGGGCGTGGGCCGGGCGGGTGAAGTACAGCCACCACATCCCGAACACCGTCAGCAGCCCGCCCGCCGCGAGCGCGTAGAGCGCCCCGGACTGATGCTCCCGGCCGAACGCCTCCCGTACGGCCGTGGCCGCCGCCGCGATCGACTCACCGAGCACGATCAGCAGGAACAGCCCGTAGCGCTCGGCGATATGCCCCGGATGCCAGGGCGTCATCCCGGCGGCCTGCGCCCACACCGGTACGGCCATCTCCGCCACGATCATCACGACCACCCCGGCCGCCCACACCGGGTCCGGCAGGAACAGCAGCCCCACCCACCCGACCTGACACACCATCACCCCCCGCGCGAACCGCAGTGCGGTCCTCCGGCGCCCCGGGTCCGCCCCGGCCACCCGCAGCCACAGCACGGTGAGCGTCGTCCGCAGCAGCAGATAGCCCAGGGTGATCAGCACGAGGTCACCCTCGGCGAACGCCCCCTGCACCCCCGCCGCCAGCACCAGCGACCCGGCGATCTGGAACAGCACGGCCAGCCGGTACGGCACATCGTCGGGGTCGTAGGCGGAGGCCAGCCAGGTGAAGTTCATCCACGCCCACCAGATGGTGAAGAACACCACCGCGTAGCGCAGCACCCCCTCGACGGAGTGCCCCTCGGCCACCGCGTGCCCCAGCCCGTGCGACGCCTGCGCCACCGCGATGACGAAGCACAGGTCGAAAAGCAGCTCCAGCGAGGTCGCCGCCCGGTGCGGCTCCTCGGGGTCCCGGCCCGTCATGGTCCGGCGTTCCGCACGCGGCGCTGTGGGGCTCATGGATCTCCTCGCGGTCTCGGCGGGCCGCGCGTCCGTACCGCGCACCGGGAGCCCCGCCCGGCCTCACTGTGGCCGGTCCCCACCCCGCGCGACGCCCGTGCGCGCACGGATGCTTGCCTCCCAGCGCGCGGTTGCCGGACGCGCACCGGTGGGCGATTCTCGCGACGGCCGCAGAGGCGCCCCGATAGGGGCGCGGGGAACTGCGCGAGGGACCCACCACCGTCCCGCACCCGACAACGGCGCTCCCCGCGGAGCGCCACGCTCCGGCGCGAACGGCGCATACAACGGGCGGGAAACGATCCGGAAGACGATCGCGCGCCCTACCCACCACCGCGCCCCCGCCTCACTGTGGAGTGGATCGCACAGCAAGAACAGCCGACCCAGACGCCCCCACACCCACCCGGCCTCCACCCGAGCCCCACCCGACCCCACCCGGAGGGAACCCCACTTGTTGCTGCTCATCTCCCCGGACAGCGTCGAGGAGGCTCTGGAGTGCGCGAAGGCGGCGGAGCATCTCGACATCGTCGACGTCAAGAAACCCGACGAAGGGTCCCTCGGCGCCAACTACCCCTGGGTCATCCGGGAGATCCGCGACGCGATCCCCGCCGGCACCCCGGTGTCCGCGACCGTCGGCGACGTCCCGTACAAGCCCGGCACGGTCGCGCAGGCAGCGCTCGGCGCGGTCGTCTCCGGCGCCGGGTACATCAAGGTCGGCCTCTACGGCTGCACCACACCCCAGCAGGCCATCGAGGTCATGACCGGTGTCGTCCGCGCGGTGAAGGACCACCGGCCGGACGCGCTGGTCGTCGCCTCCGGCTATGCCGACGCCCACCGCATCGGCTGTGTCGGCCCGCTCGCCCTGCCCGACATCGCCCACCGCTCCGGCTGCGACGCGGCCATGCTGGACACCGCCGTCAAGGACGGCACCCGGCTCTTCGACCATCTGCCGCCGGACCTCTGCGCGGAGTTCGTCCGGCGGGCCCACGCGTTCGGTCTGCTCGCCGCGCTCGCGGGCAGCGTACGGGCGGCGGACCTCGGCGAGCTGACCCGGATCGGCACGGACATCGTCGGGGTGCGGGGCGCGGTCTGCGAGGGCGGCGACCGCGATACCGGACGGATTCAGCCACGCCTGGTGGCCGAGTTCCGCGCCGAAATGGACCGGCACGCGCACGAGGCGGACCGGCACGCGCACGAGGCGGCCCCGGGACCCGCCACCGGAGTCACGGGCTGACCGCCCCGATCCCGACGGGGGTCACCCCCGTTTCCCCGTCACCGGCGAACCCTTCACCCAGGCCCCCGACCAACCGCCCCACGCCCCCCGCTCGCCACGGACGGCTCCCCTGACACGGATCCCCCGTCCGCCGCCGCCGACGGCCCCCTCGCCCCCCACCCCCCCGGAGGCCGGACGAGATGACCCACACCTTCCGCGCCGCCGTACTGCGGTCGTACGACGGCCCGTTCACCGTCGAGGACGTACGGCTCACCTCCGGACCCGCCCACGGCGAACTGCTGGTCAGGATCGCGGGCTGCGGACTGTGCCGGACCGATCTCGCCGTACGGCACTCGGCGGGCCGCTCACCGCTCCCGGCGGTCCTCGGCCACGAGGGCGCCGGGATCGTAGTGGAGACCGGGGGCCAGGACTCCGGGCCCCGGACCGGCGATCATGTCGTCCTCAGCTTCGACTCCTGCGGCCACTGCCGGAACTGTCTGCGCGCGGCCCCCGCCTACTGCGACTCCTTCGCCGCCCTCAACCTCTTCGGCGGACGCCGGGAGCGGGCGGCGCGCTTCACCGACGCGGCGGGGCGGGCGCTGGCGCCCCGCTGGTTCGGCCAGTCCTCGTTCGCCGAGTACGCCGTCGTCCCGGCCCGCAACGCCGTCGTGGTCGACCCCACCCTGCCGCTCGAACTGCTCGGCCCCCTCGGCTGCGGCTTCCTCACCGGCGCCGGGGCGGTCCTCAACACCTTCGCGGCGGGCCCCGGGGACACCGTCGCCGTCTTCGGCGCGGGAGCGGTCGGGCTGGCCGCGATCATGGCGGCGACCGCTTCCGGCGCGGTGAGCGTGGCCGTCGACCGGCATCCCGAACGGCTCGCCCTCGCCGAACGCTTCGGCGCGACCCCCCTGCCCGCCACCACCCCCGCCCTGCCCGACCGGATCCGCCGACTGACCGACGGCGGCGCCCAGTACGCCCTGGACACCACCGCCTCCGCGCCCCTCATCAACACCGCGCTGCACGCCCTGCGCCCCACCGGTCATCTCGCCCTGGTGGCCCGCCTCCCCGGCACCCTGCCCCTGGAGGCGGGCACCCTGGACCGGGGCCGCGCCCTCTCCCACCTCTGCGAGGGGGACGCCGTACCGGCCTTGCTGATCCCGCGGCTGACCGCCCTCTGGCGGGCCGGGCTGTTCCCCTTCGACCGGCTGATCCGCACCTACCCCCTCACCGCCGTCGCCGAGGCCGAACGCGACTGTGCGTCGGGCCGGGTGGTGAAACCGGTCCTGCTACCGGCCGGAGGCCACCCCTTCTAGGCGCGGGGCTTGTCCGCGAACACCCACCGGTTGCCCTCCAGGGCGTCGTTGGCCTCGGGCAGCGGGCCACGGCCGTGCCGGTGGGTGAACTCGTACGGGGTGTGGACCGTCGTGGACCAGCCCCGGCCCGTCAGCGCGCCCGAGGAGTCGGGGCGTTCCTCCAGGGCGAACAGGTCCAGCAGATCGATCCCGATCTGCTCCCTCGTCGCCGTGTAGGTCGGGCTGTCCCGGTAGCCGAGCAGATCCGGTTCGACCTTGACCTCGTACGCCAGCGCGCTGCCCGCCGCGCTCAACCGGTCCACCTGGTCGATCAGCCGGGTCTCGGCGGAGTGCGGCAGATAGAACAGCAGTCCCTCGGCCAGCCAGGCCGTCGGTGCCGCCGGGTCGAAGCCGGCCCCGGTCAGTGTGCCGACCCAGTCGTCCCGCAGATCGGCCGGCACCTCCACCCGCGCCGCCCGGGGGACCGTCGGCAGTCCGCCGAGCACCTCGCCCTTGAACGCCAGGACCCCCGGCCGGTCGACCTCGAACACCGCGCACCCCTCGGGCCAGTCCAGACGGAACGCCCGGGTGTCCAGCCCCGCCCCGAGCAGCACCACCTGGCGGGCGCCGCCCCGCACCGCGCTCAGCAGAAAGTCGTCCAGCACCCTGGTCCGCAGTCCGAAGTAGCGAGCGAAGCGCCCCCAGAGCGGATTGGCGTCCCCGCCCCGGACCTCGTCCGGGCGGACCGGCCAGCCCGCGGACGCCGGAGCCGCCCGCACGAAGTGCTCCGCGAACCGGTCCTGGGCGAGGCTGTCGCCCCGATGGGTCTCGATCGCCCGTGCCGCGGCGACCAGCAGCGCGGTGACCCCGATCCCCCCGTCCACTCCCTCCGTCGCGGTGTTCCGGTGCGCTATGTCGGTCATCTGTCCTCCCCTGTCCCCCTGGCGAGTGGCAAAGCCTGCCCAGGGTCGGGCCGACGGCCGCTCCCGCGCCCGGCGAATCCGCTGGCGTTCAGCCAAACGGGTGACCATGTCGTCAGGCGGGGGCCGGGGTCCGCCGCACGGGGAGCTGGGTCCCGGGGGAGTACCGGAGCCGGACGACGGGTCGACGCAGACCGCCGAGGTGGTCCGCCGCCGCACGCGGCCGGGGACATGACGGCCCCCCGCCCCCATCGGCGATGATCGCCCGCCCCCTGGTAGGACCCCGACTACGCTGGGTGGCCGCATCCGGCGTGGGCTCGGGAGGGCACCCATGAACGACCACCAGACACCGGCACGGAACACCGCACCCACCGACGCCGACCCCGGCGACCTCCGGCCCCATGACGACCTCGCCGTCCTCCGGACCCACGGCGACCTGGACGACGGCGACTACTACA
Organism: Streptomyces sp. NPDC004610; assembly: GCF_040609715.1. Lineage (NCBI taxonomy): Bacteria > Bacillati > Actinomycetota > Actinomycetes > Kitasatosporales > Streptomycetaceae > Streptomyces > Streptomyces sp. NPDC004610. The sequence goes on from NZ_JBEXLA010000005.1 coordinate 233,088, forward strand.
ACCTCGGCACCCACACCCGCCCCGTCACCACCTCCTCGCCCGAGGCCCGGCGCTGGTTCGACCGGGGACTGATCTGGTCGTACGGCTTCCACCACGAGGAGGCCGTCCGCTGCTTCGTCCAGGCCGCCGAGGCCGACCCGGACTGTGCCATGGCCCACTGGGGCATCGCCTACGCCCTCGGACCCAACTACAACAAACCCTGGGAGTTCTTCGACGCCTCCGACCTCGCCCGGACCGTGGCACGCACCCACGCGGCCGTCGAGCGCGCCCGGCGGCTCGCGGAGACCGCCGCCACCCCCGCCGAGCGGGCCCTGATCGACGCGCTGAGCGCCCGCTACCCGCAGGCGGGCCCCGCCGAGGACTGCTCGGTGTGGAACGCGCCCTACGCCGACCGGATGCGCGTCGCCTACGAGAGCGACCCGGACGATCTGGACCTGGCCGCCCTGTACGCCGACGCGCTGATGAATCTGACGCCCTGGCAGCTGTGGGACCTGCGCACCGGGGAGCCCGCCGAGGGCGCCCGGACCACCGAGGCGAAGGAGGTGCTGGACCGGGCGCTCGCCACCCCCGCCGGGCGCGACCACCCCGGAGTCGTCCACCTCTACATCCATCTGATGGAGATGTCCCCCTTCCCGGAACGCGCGCTGGCCGTCGCGGACCGGCTGCGCGGGCTGGTCCCCGACGCCGGGCATCTGGCGCACATGCCCTCGCATCTGGAGGTGCTGTGCGGGGACTACCGGCGGGTCGTGTCGGACAACAGCGCCGCCATTGCCGTCGACGCCAAGACCGTCGCCCGGTCCGGCGCGATGAACTTCTACACCCTCTACCGCTGCCACAACATCCACTTCAAGATCTACGGGGCCATGTTCCTCGGCCGGTCCGAGGTGGCCCTTGAGGGCGCGGCGGAGCTGGAGGCGGCGATCCCGGAGAAGCTGCTGCGGGTGCAGAGCCCGCCCATGGCCGACTGGCTGGAGGGGTTCCTCGCCATGCGGGTGCATGTGCTGATCCGGTTCGGCCGCTGGTCCGACCTCCTCGACCTGCCCCTGCCCGCCGACCCCGACCTGTACAGCACGACCACCGCCATGACCCACTACGCGCGCGGTGTCGCCCTCTCCGCCACCGGGCGGATCGCGGAGGCCGAGACGGAGCGGGAACTGTTCCGGGCCGCCGTCGGCCGGGTCCAGGAGACCCGGATGCTGTTCAACAACACCTGCGCCGACCTCCTCGCCATCGCCGCCGCCATGCTCGACGGTGAACTGGAGTACCGCAAGGGCGACTTCACCGCCGCCTTCACCGCCCTGGAACGCTCGATCGAGCTGGACGACCAGCTGCCCTACGACGAGCCCTGGGGCTGGATGCAGCCGACCCGGCACGCCTATGGGGCCCTGCTCCTCGAACAGGGGCGGGTGGCCGAGGCCGAGGCCGTCTACCGCGCCGACCTCGGACTCGACGGCACCCTGCCCCGCGCCCGGCAGCACCCCGGCAACGTCTGGGCGCTGCACGGCTTCCACGAGTGCCTGGTCCGGCTCGGCAGGGCCGCGGAGGCCCGGATCGTCGCGCAGCAGCTGACGACGGCCGTCGCCCTGGCCGATGTCCCGGTGGAGTCGTCCTGCTTCTGCCGTCTGGAGACGGCCCCGGACACCACGGCGGACGGCGCCGGGCACTGCTGCTGATCGGCCCGGCCGTCCCCCGAGGCCCGAAGAGCGTGCTTCGCACGGTCAGTTGATGGTCCCTCTCCGCTCCGCCCGCGTTCACCTGGGGTGCCCAGGATCCGCCATGGGCAGGCCGCGGAGCCTTCCGGCGTGCCCGTCATCACGTGGCGCGTCAGGAAGGACGGCAACTCATGGGGCCAGCACAGCGGCGAAGACGACCGGGAGGCGGATCGGGCGGACGGCGACTCGCGGGAGCGGCGCTCGCCGCCCTCCTTCTGCTCACCGGCCAGATCACGACGGCCACCGCCGCCGACACCGCCGATACGGCCGACCCCGTCGGCTCGGCCGCCACCGCCACCGCCACCGTCGGCTCCGGCGCGGAGCGGGGCGGCGGCCCGGCGGACACCACCACCCTGCCCACCCTCACCCCCGGCGACGGCGCCTATCTGGAGGGCACCGAGACCGTCGAGGCCGGGGCGACCCTCCCCGGTGACTCCGTGACCCGGCTGACGGTCGACGGCCGGGCCATCGACGCCGAACCCACCCTCGGTGTCTCCCGGCTCGGCTTCGACGTCGGATCCAACTCCGTCGAGGCCCGCTACCGGAACCACCTCGTCGTCAACGGCGACCACCGCGTGGACCTCGGCGACCTGGTCAACGAGCGCGCCACCATCGACATCCCCAACGAGCACCTGGTCAAGGGCGAGAACACCATCGAGTTCCGCGCCGGGGCCCTCGACAGCTCCTGCGGACTCAACCACGACGACTTCATGCTGTCCGACATCACCCTCGACCTGCTCGGCGAGGCCGCGGACGGTGAGGAGAACGCGTACACCTACGCCTTCGGCGACGGCAGCTGCGGCACCAACCCGGCCTATGTCCAGCAGGCCACGCTCTCCTTCTTCGTGCTCGGCGACCCGCGGGGCACCACCGGGCTGCGCACCGAACTGGACACCACGAAGCTGCGCAACGGCCCCCACACCCTCGCCGCGCGCACCGAGTCCGGCAAAACGGTCCGCACCACGGTGACCGTCAACAACGCCCCGGCCGGGGCGCCCCGGCTCACCCCGAAGGACGGCACCCTCGCCAAGGGCCGCCAGTCCGTCTTCGCGAGCCTCCCGGTCGGTGCCGACGGCACCACCGCCTCCCTCACTGTCGACGGCAAGGCCCCGTCCACCGACCCCCACCTGGGCAACGGCGCCGCCACCTTCTCCTTCGACGTCGGCGCCAACTCCATCGACGAGCGCTACGACAGCCACCTCCTGGTCAACGGCAAGCGCATCGACCTCGGCGGCACCTGGGTGAGCCAGCGCGTCGACCTCGCGATACCCGCCCGGCATCTGGTCCCCGGCGACAACACCCTCACCCTCGTCACCGGCCCCTACAAGGAGAGCTGCGGCAACAACCGCGACGACTTCGACGTCTCCGACCTCGCCCTCGCCCTCGACGGCGCCACGGTCACCGGCCATGACATCGCCGCCTCCTACGCCATGGGCGACGGCACCTGCGGCAGCAGCACCACCCGGCTGCGCGAGGCCGCACTGCACTTCACCGTCGACGCCCCCGCCGTCCCGGTCACCGAGACCCTCGGCTCCGGCAACGCCACCCTCGGCTTCACCGTCGGCACCAACTCCATCGAGGCCCGCTACGGCAACCACCTCCTGGTCAACGGCCAGAAACTGCCGCTGGACAGCGACTTCGCCGGCCGCCAGGTCGACCTGACCTTCCCCAACGAGTGGCTGGTCCCCGGCTGGAACACCCTGGACCTCGTCACCGGCACCGTCGCCACCTCCTGCGGTGACAACCGCGACGACTTCACCGTCTCCGGCATCACCCTCACCCCCGCCCGGGGCACCGCCGAGGGCCGGATGGTCAAGGGCTCCTACGCCATGGGCGACGGCAACTGCGGCGACAACGTCAACCCGCTGACCGAGATCGACCTCACCTTCCACCTCGACGCCCCCGCCCAGGGCCTGCGCGCCGACCTGGAGACCGCGCGGATCGCCGACGGCGCCCACACCCTCGCCGCCACCTCGGCGACCGGGAAGACGGCCACCCGCGCCCTGTCCAGCGACAACTCCGCGCCCCGCGTGACCTCCAGCACCCCGGCCGCCGGGCAGCGGATCACCGCCGCCGTCGTCCTCGACGTCCGCACGGACGACCCCTCCGGCGTGGTCGACGGACCGCACCTCACACTGGACGGCAAGGACATCGAGCCCGGCGCCGCCATCGGCCCCGGACTCTCCGCCGGGCCCCACACCCTCGCCGTCACCGCGACCGACGGCCTCGGCAACACCGGCACCCGCGAGGTGACGTTCACCTCCGCCGGAATCCCCGACGCCCCCGCCGCTCTCACCCCGGCCACCGGCACCACCGACGCCGGACGGAACGTCACCCTGACCGCCGAGGTCGGCGAACCCGACGGCGGCCAGGTCACCGCCACCTTCTCCGAGGCCGAGATCCTCACCCCGGGCGAGGTCTTCCAGGGCACCGCCACCGCCGTACCGACCACCCTCAAGGTCAAGGGCGAGAAGAAGGTCAGAGCCACCGGGCTCGCCCCGGCCGACGGCCGCACCCTCGACGCGCCCGCCTCCGGGGAAGTCACCTTCCAGCGCTATGACATCAAGGTGAGGAGCGGCGCCGACGCGCCCGTGCTGCGCTGGGAGGGGACCCTCGACCCCCAGCGGCTCGCCGCCCTGCGTGTCTGGAACACCCGCACCGCCCGCTGGGACGTCCTGACCAGCGCCCGGGGCGCCGCCGAGGGCGACACCCTGCTCACCTCAGTGGTCGAGCGCTCCTACCTCGACCGGAACACCCTCCATGTCATGGTCACCGGCGAGGACCCCTTCGCCGACGACATCGAGGCGGGCGACCCGAACGGGTTCGCCGACCCCGACACCTACGACTTCTCCCTGGTCCACCTCACCGACACGCAGTACCTCTCCGAGGGCGCGGTCGAGCAGGAGAGCGCCGAGGAACGGGCCGTGTGGGAGAAGGCGTACGGGGACATCACCCGCTGGGTCGCCGACCACCAGGACGAGCGGAAGATCTCCTATGTCGCGCACACCGGCGACATCATCGAGAACAACATCCGCAAGCCCGCCGACGAGGCCACCCAGCGGCAGATCGTCGCCGAGATGGAGGTGTCCTCGGAGCAGCAGAGGATCCTGGACGACGCGGGCGTGCCCAACGGCGTCATCGCGGGCAACCACGACAACCAGTCGGGCACCGAGACCGGCCCGGACGCCCTCTACAACCGGTACTACGGCCCGGACCGCTATGAGGCCCTGTCCGAGGGCTGGGAGCAGGCCGAGTACGGCGGCCCGTGGCGCGAGGGCGACAACCAGAACCACTACGAGCTGTTCTCCGCGGGCGGCCTGGACTTCGTGGTGGTCGGCCTGTCCTACGGTGTCACCCGCGAGGAGGCCGCATGGGCCGACTCCGTCTTCCAGCGCTTCCCCGACCGCAACGGCATCGTGCTCTCGCACGACTATCTCGCGCCGAGCACCAGCCCCGACGGGCGCGGCGCCGGATTCTCCGCGCCCGACGGCTCGATGCTGTTCAAGACCGTCGTCCAGGACAACCCGAACGTCTTCCTGATCCTCGCCGGGCACGAGCACGGCGTGGGCACCAATGTGAAGCCCAAGGTCGGCGAGATCACCCACGGCGTGGTCGAACTCCTCGCGGACTACCAGTTCTACACGGTCTTCGCGGACCGTCTCGGCCTCACCGAGATCGGCGGCTACCGGCCCGAGGACCAACTCCGCTTCGGCTCCAGCTTCTTCCGGCTGCTCCAGTTCGACGTGGACCGCTCGGAGCTGACCGTCGACACCTACTCACCCCTGCTGGACGAGTTCGGCGCCACCGAGTACGACGCCGACCACCGCTACGACGGCACCGAGGACAACATGGTCCTCCCCGTCGACCTCTCCACCCGCACGACGACCTTCAGGACGGACTCCCTGGCGCTCTACGACCCCGTGGACGTCATCGGCCGCACCACGGTTGCCTCCGGGGCCACCGCCCAGGTGACCTGGAAGGGCCTGAGGCCCGGCTCCACCCACGCCTGGTTCGTCACCGCCCGCTCCACCGGCGGCGGTGTCACCGCCTCCGAGCCGAGCGTGTTCGTCACCAAGGACGAACGGGGCCGCCCCGGAACCTGGGGCCCCGGCAGCCCGCACTACCCGTGGTTCGGACCGTCCACCACCCGGTGACGGCCCCCTGACCCACCCCGCCGCCCCCGACACCGCCCGGGGGCGGCGTACCCGTACCTCACCCCTCGCAGCCGCAGCTGCCCCTGCGCACCACCGTCACCGGCAGCATCAGTGATTCCGGGGCACCGGTCCGGGTGCCGTTGAGGCGGGTCACCAGAAGATTCGCCGCGGCCTCGCCCATGGTCAGCATGGGCTGGCGTACGGTCGTCAGCGCGGGGCGCACCAGACGGCCCAGGGCGATGCCGTCGAACCCCGTCACCACCACGTCCTCCGGGACCTTGAGGCCCCGGCGCTCCAGGGCCCGCAGCGCGCCCACCGCCAGCTGATCGTTGGCGAACACCAGCGCCTCGGGCAGCGGCCCGTCCCGGTCGCACAGGGCGGCGGCGGCACGGGCGCCCTCGGCCTGGGTCATCATCGCGACCCGTAGATCCGGCGCGTCCGGCACCGGTACCCCGGCCTCCCGGCAGGCGTCCTGGAAACCCCGGAAGCGGGCCTCCACATCCGGTGACTCCTCGGCGGATCCGACATAGGCCAGCCGGCGCAGCCCGTGATCGGCGAGCAGATGGCGGGTCAGCTCAGACTGCCCGTCCCTGTTCGCGACCTCGACATGGTCGAGATGGTCCAGCCGCTCCCCGCCCTCGCGCGGCCCGGCCAGCATCACCACCGGCTGGCGGCGCGAGATGACCTCCAGCTCGGCCGTCGGCACGGTCCGGGCCAGCACGGCGAACCCGTCGACCCGGCCGGCCACCGTGGCTACCAGACTCTCCGGCCCGCCCTTGAGAGAGGCGGCGATCAGCAGGGCATATCCATGACGGCGGGCGGCACGCTCCATACCCCGGATGATCTGATCCGAGTAGAGCATCGCCGCGTCCTCGTCCTCGGCGTCGGCTGCCTCGGCGTCCGGATCGGAGTAGTCGGGAAAGCACAGCCCCAGCACCCCGGTGGACCGACTGGCCAGCCCCCGCGCGTTCCCGCTGGGCACATACCCCAGCTCCCGCGCCGCGGCCAGCACCCGCTCCCGCGTCTCGGCCCGCACGGTACCCGGGCTGCGGTACACCCGGGAGACGGTGGCGATGGAGACACCGGCCCGTTCCGCCACGTCATAGACCGTCGGAGCGGTACTCATCGGGCCATACCCCCGTCCGGTCAGCACAAGCCACACAAGAATGAAAGCGCATTCACCCTAGGCCGAGACCCACACCCCGAGCAAGCGCGCCTCCCTCCCGGGTCCGCGGTGAACCGAGCGATCCCCCCCCAACCCGCACTCACCCCTTAACCGCCACCCCCCACCCCCCTCTCAGGGGCGCGGGGAACTGCGCGAGCACCCCCCACAACCGGCACCCACCCTCCAACCGTCACCCACCACCCACCTCTCAGGGGCGCGGGGA